>NZ_JAUBSH010000050.1:0-47622 GCF_036704705.1 Microcoleus sp. K1-B1
TTGGAGTTCCTTCCCTCACACTCCTGTGGATGCCTTTTATGCTTGTAACTCCTCCTAGTTGTAAAAAACCTACACCTCTCAGCCCCTTCTTCCCCTCTCCCCCTCTCCCAGTCTCTCCCCCTCCCTCAATCCAACCTACTAGATGAGGGAATGCGCCGAGGAAGAGGTAAAATATGGAATCGTTCCAAAAGCTTAAAATCAAAAATCTAAAATACAGATATGCCTAGAACACAAGTGCGAATATTCCTTGCACCTGCTGCTTGAGGGCAACCACATCAATTTTAGATTTTAGATTTTAGATTTCCCATTGTCCTCCAACAATTCTCTCCATCTCCTATGCCTAGAACACCCAGCGAATATTCCGTGCACCTGCTGCTTGAAGGCGGCCATCGCGAAGAAGTGCGTTTCGCAACGCTGCAAGATTTTCAAAAGTGGTACAGCAGTACGCTGGTGCCGAAACAAGATTCAAGAGAATTTCTTAACGTCCCGATTAAAAATATTCAAGGCGAATACATGGTAGTTCGGCCTACCAGCGTTCTCGCAATTCGCGTAGAACCGATATTTACTTCTAGTGTCGAACGATACGATGAATAAGGAAAATAATCAATTGAGTAGGGAAGATTGGAAATTGAGCAAGATTTTTCGCTATCAGCTATTAGCGATCGCCTGTTGCATTTTGGCGATCGCTTTTTCTGTGCCCGCCGTTGCAGTTCCATCGCTGCAACCAATAAGTGTAAATCAGTTACAAGCGAGTGAGTTGGAGTCGATCGCCTTTGACGCTCAAATCTGGGGCGAAAATGGCAAACCGGGCGATAAAGAATTGCTGTTAAAGTCGATCGACCACAGCCTCCGCTATCTCAATACATCGGCCGCCGCCAGCGCTTACAGCCGCTATCCAGTAGCAGGAGTTACGCGCGATCGAGTCCGCCGTTCCCTCGATCGATTCCGCCAATTAGTTGTCAGTTCCACAACCCCATCACAACTTCAGGAATCTGTCAAGCGCGAATTTGTATTTTACAAATCCACGGGCAAAGATGGCAAAGGAACAGTCGCATTTACAGGTTATTTCGAGCCAACTTACGCAGCATCTCGCACGCCTAATTCCGAATACCGTTATCCCCTGTACCGGATGCCGCCCAACATGGCATCTTGGCCGAAACCTCACCCGACAAGATTGCAATTAGAAGGCGAAGATGCTTTGCAGGCAAGTAAAGGATTGCTGCGAGGATTAGAATTAGTTTGGTTGCGCGATCGCTTCCAAGCATTTCTCGTGCACGTCCAAGGTTCTGCGAGATTGCAACTAACAGATGGTAGCGAGATGACCGTCGGTTTTGCAGGCAAAACCAGTCACAGTTATACAGGAGTTGGACGAGAATTAGTTAAAGACGGAAAGTTTACTTTAGAAGAGTTAACTTTGCCGAAATTAAGGGAATATTTTACCAACTTTCCCGCAGATATGAACAAATATTTGCCGAAAAATGAAAGCTTTGTATTCTTCCGGGATAGTAATGGAGCTCCAGCCACAGGAAGCATTGGAGTGCCAGTAACTGCCGAAAGGTCGATCGCCACCGACAAAGCCTTAATGCCCCCCGGCGCACTAGCATTAATTAGTACAAAACTCCCTTATCCGAATGCGGCAGGACAACTCGAACAAAATGCCGTGAATCGGTACGTTTTGGATCAGGATACTGGCGGTGCAATCAAAGGCGCGGGGAGAGTTGACGTATTCATGGGAACGGGGGATTTAGCGGGTGATAGGGCCGGTTATATCAACTCAACAGGAGAACTTTATTATCCGCTTTTAAAGTAGATTAATTCTACTTTCTGTGATTGTTTGCTGTGCGTCGCCATCCCGGACACGGCAGTGCCGTGTCCCTACAGATATCGCCGGCAATCAATATGTAATCTATTTTTGATAATTGCTATAAAATAGAAAATACCCCACCCTCCCAACCTCACAAATGCTCAACAAAATTCTGCAATTCTTCAAACGACTAATTCAGCGGCTGTTCGGAACCCCAACCAAACCCTCCCCACCGCAGGAAAATACCGCCATCCGCCCAACCTTAACTGACGCGGAATACGAGTCGAAATTCATGGAAATTCTGGAAGGGGTGAATGCCGGCTGGAGTCGAGGGGATGTAGCGGGATTTTTAATCGCAAAACGCCTTAAAGATGGTGAATTAGCGGCTTGGCTGCGACGGTTTGGGGCTCGATTGTTAGAGGGCGAACATGATGAGACTGCTGCTACGGATGCGGTGGCATCGCTTCAGGAATTGGCGCAGCGGCTGGTTTTGTTAGGTAGAATTGGCAGCGGGGAATTGTCAGAGGTGGCGAGGCAAATTGGGCGGGAGATATTGACACGGTTTCCGCTGCCGGAGGTTGAGGAGGATACAAAGGGGAGGGTGATTGAGGCGGTGTTTGTTGGGAATGGTTTGGGTTTGTCTGGGCAAGTGAACCGCAGAGGCGCAGAAGCTGCGGAGGCAGAATCGGAAGTGAATGTAGATGCTGAGGCGTGGTGCGATCGAGGGAATGAGCAGTATAATTTAGGAAGATTTGAAGATGCGATCGCATCTTATACCCAAGCAATTGCTCTCCAACCAGACTATCGCGATGCTTTGCACAACCGAGAGGTAGCGCAACGTAAGTTAGGCGAAATTCAATAGGGGAACTCGCTGGTATCCATAATTTTTGCTAGGTAGTGCGATCGGTATGATACTATTAAGAATTAAGCGCAGTTTTCCTCGCTAATTATTATACACTCAAATAGGAGTGGGAGGATTTAAATCCTCACTACAAACTTACTTGGTAAAGTGCACAATCCGCACTCTAAAATATGTTTATTCTATGAGGATTAATCCCAAATCCTTGCATCCACAACCGAAATCGAATGACACAAGTAATCGGCATTGACTTAGGCGGAACCGCCATTAAACTCGGCAGATTTAGCGAAGACGGCATTTGTCACCAATCCTTAACTGTTCCAACCCCTCAACCCGCAACGCCAGAAGCCGTTTTAGCCGCGATGACCGATGCTATTTTACAACTGAATCCGGTCGAAAATGCTGTAAGTGCGATCGGCATCGGCACTCCAGGCCCCGCAGACGCCGCAGGCCGCATAGCCAGAGTTGCAATTAACCTCAAAAACTGGCATAACGTCCCCCTCGCTGACTGGTTGGAAGCTAAAACCGGACTGCCAACCATGTTAGCAAATGATGCCAACTGTGCCGGATTGGGAGAAGCTTGGTTGGGCGCAGGAAGGCACTTTAAAGACCTAATTTTAATAACTTTAGGTACAGGAGTCGGCGGTGCAGTTATCCTAGACGATAAACTATTTGTAGGTCATCAAGGCGCGGCCGGAGAACTAGGATTGATTACTATAAATCCCGACGGCCCGGAGTGCAACAGCGGCAATCGCGGTTCTTTAGAACAGTACGTTTCGGTGCAAGCAATACGCCGAGAAACGGGTTTGGAACCGTTAGAATTAGCAAATCTAGCTAAGTCGGGAGATGCCAAAGCTTTAGAATTTTGGCAAAATTACGGGCGCTATCTGGGTATCGGTTTGGCTAGTCTTATTTATATTTTGACGCCGGAAGCTATTATTATCGGCGGTGGAATTAGTGCAGGTGCAGAATTTTTCTTGCCGAAGGTTCGAGAAGAAATTGAGCAACGTGTACTGCCGAGTTCTCGCGAAGATTTACAGTTATTGGTGGCTGAATTGGGCAATCAAGCAGGCATGGTAGGTGCAGCAAAATTAGCTTGGCAGCTTGTTCAATAGTTAAAATTTAAAAAAGCAGCGCATTTTACTGCGCTTTTTTCATATCTAAAATTAGGGTGCAACCTAAGCACTTTAGCTCAAAAAAAATAAAATGAATGTGAGGAGTTACTAAACCTAGTCTCCCTTCATCCTTCAATGACTAATGACTTCTTCATGGCAGAGATTGTCCAGTCGTATTTTTAATGTATTCCTGAATTTCTTGATAAGTTTCCGGGTTGTTTTGGCGGAGGATAATAATATTAGTTGCGCTGTCAGGCAGGCAAAAGCTTAGCCGACCGTTCTGTTCGCAAGCAAAAGAGCTAATTCGACTCATATCGATCGCAAATTCTTTGCGGTCATAATGAATTTTAATCCACGAACCTCTAGAATTGCGATCAATGGTTTTTTTGAGGTAATCGAGAACTTGCTTGTAAGCCTCATAATTGCCTTGGGGATTGAGGATAATCGGCTGACTGCTATTAGGCAGCCAAAAGGTGAGACGCTTGTTATCCAGTTCGCTAGAAAAAGCACTAATAGTGTCAAGGTCAATTATGTATGTACTTTTCTCATAAGTAATTTTGCTCCAATAAGCCACAAAGCCTCCTCAAACCTGTGTTTCCTGGTATTTTAGGATAGTTTGACAACTCCTACCATTTTAGATTTTAGATTGTAGATTTTAGATTGGGCATGACTGATGACTATCTGGGTTGGGAAGTTGCCTAAAGTTGCATTTTTTTTGGGAAACTGGTATCACCCTTGAAATCCGTAAAAAGTTAAGTAAAAATATCAAACTTTTACCTTCTGCCTTCTCCCTTCCGCCTTCTGCCTTCTGCCTTCTCCCTTGCGGTACTAGCCCCCCAACCCTAGTATAGGGGTTGGGGGGTGAGGTCTTTCACTCGTTGAGAATGCTGCCCGATATCTAGTCCGATAAGTGCGACCCCTATCAAATCCTATTGGTCTGTTGGGCGGGTTTTGTAATGTCGATTGTGGGGGCGATTTGAATATTGTCTACTCTGAACCGCCCCTACAGACATCTAATATATCAGAACTAATCGATCGCACATGATATCAGATCAGTTTGCGACAACTTTCCCGGCCACCAAGTCGCGACCCTCATCTTCTAAAACATCCTGCTTTCCCTGGATGCTAGCTGCCTGGATAAACCCTTGAAACAAGGGGTGGGGGGCGCTAGGTCGAGATTGGAATTCGGGGTGAAATTGGCAGGCTATGAAAAAGGGATGGTTGGGAAATTCGATCATTTCTACCAATCGGCCGTCTGGAGATGTACCGGACACTGCATAACCTGATTCTAAGAAAAGATTGCGGTAGGCGTTGTTAAATTCGTACCGATGGCGGTGCCGCTCGTAAATCACTTCTTTCTGATAAAGTTTGAAAGCTAGCGTGTCTGGGTTGACACGGCACGGATACAAACCCAGTCGCATTGTACCGCCCAAATCGACTACATCTTGCTGTTCTGGCAATAAATTAATTACCGGATTTGCTGTATCTGGGTTAAATTCAGCGCTGTTGGCATCCTCTAGTTGGGCGATGTTGCGCGCCCATTCAATCACAGCACACTGCATCCCCAAACATAATCCCAAAAATGGAATTTTGTGGTGTTTAGCATATTCGATCGCCGCTATTTTGCCGTCAACTCCCCGAACCCCAAAACCTCCCGGCACAACAATGCCGTTGATATCTTTGAGATAATTATCGAGGTTGCCCGACTCTAAATCTTCTGAGTTAATCCAGTGCAAATTCAGGTCGCAGCCGATCGCAATTGCCGCGTGCCGCAAAGCTTCGACTACCGAAAGATAAGCATCGTTCAACCGCACGTATTTGCCAACTAAAGCAATATCAATTTTGTGATTGGGACTGTAAAGCCTGTTGACTAAAGTTTGCCACTGATGCAAATCTGGCTGGCGATGTTCCATTTGCAGCAAATTGAGCGTTTGTTGCGCCAAACCCTCCTGTTCCATCATTAGGGGTACTTCGTAGATACTTTTAGCATCTTGAGAGGTGATGACGCATTCTTCCGGTACGTTGCAGAATTCCGACAATTTCTGTTTCATGCCCAAAGACAGCGGACGATCGCACCGACAGACTAAAATATCTGGTTGAATGCCGATCGACCGCAATTCCTTCACCGAATGCTGAGTCGGTTTAGTTTTCATCTCCCCAGCCGAAGGAATCCAAGGTATCAGCGTGACGTGCATATACACAACATTTTGCCGGCCGACATCCTTGCGAAACTGGCGAATTGCCTCCAAAAACGGCAAAGATTCAATATCTCCCACCGTTCCGCCGATTTCCGTAATCACCACATCGGGATTAGTATTTTTTGCTACCCTGTGAATTCGCTCTTTAATCTCGTTAGTGATGTGCGGAATCACCTGCACCGTGCTCCCCTGATACTCACCGCGGCGTTCTTTGTTGATCACCGCTTGATAAATGGAACCCGTGGTGACGCTATTGAGGCGAGACATGGAAGTATCGGTAAAACGCTCGTAGTGCCCCAAATCCAGGTCAGTTTCCGCACCGTCTTGCGTGACAAAGACTTCTCCGTGTTGAAATGGGCTCAGAGTGCCGGGGTCAACGTTAATATAGGGGTCTAGCTTCAAAATCGAGACAGAATAGTCCCGCGACTTCAATAGGCGGCCCAAGGAAGCACCGACAATTCCCTTGCCGATACTGGAAACCACGCCGCCGGTCACAAACACAAATTTGCTCATAGGATTTTCGACTTTAGATGTTTCAATTTCAGGTCAGACTCAAATGTGACATAGGTAATCCATAAGGGCAACCACGGGGGATTGCCCCTACGCCCATTTGACCAAATTATTGACGATTGTTATGTGCTTGCAACCAAGTTGTCAAATCTGACACACTGGCAAAGTCTAATAGTGCCTCTCCTAAATTCTCTAATTGCTGAGTGGATAACTGAGCGATGCTGGTTTTGAGATCCGCCGACAGCACGCCGACACTGCGCTCCAACTGACGAACAATTAATGTCATATTTCCTTGTTTGATGCCTTGTTCGATGCCTTGTTCGATGCCTTGTTCGATGCCTTGTTCGATGCCTTGTTCAATGCCTTGTTCAATGCCTTGTCTGATTCCTTGTTCTATCCCGATTCGGGTAGCTTTGGTAATTGCACCGCGCTGGTCTTGAATAAAAATTTCTCGCCTTTCTAAATCCTCCAATTCATCAGGATCGAGATTTGCTTCATTGGCAATTGTAAAAGCTTTGCGGAGTTCCGGTACATTTCCCAACTCTTCTGGCACAGACCTTAACGTCCGAGCGGTTTTCATGAAATATATCCACTTATCAGTCAGAGTCTCTAATTCTGCTAAAGTCTTGTCAAATTTTGGCAATTCCACAAATACAAATTCTAATTCATCCGCTAAATAATCGACTAAGTTGTTTTTTTCTTTGATACAAAACCGCGAAATTACTGTTTCCAGATGCTCAAACATTTGGAAATCTGTAATCGTCAAGGCAATCACGGGATTTAAGAGGTTATAGTTTTCTCCGCTTTTCAATTGCACTGAGTAAGCTTTGGTAGCATTGTATAAAATCCGCTTTTCAAAGGATTCTACATTCAACACCTGCATTTCAATGATTACAGTTTTGCTGCCACTAATTTTAGCTTTGACATCCAAGTAAGTATCTTTGACTCCTTTGATTTTTGGAGCTAAATAAGGGTCAAGAATTTCTAAATCTTCGATGACTGGCTGCGCTTCGTAGAGGATGGCATTTAAAAAGCTAATCAAAATGTCTTTGCTGTCAGCAGAGCCGAAGATTTTTTTAAATGCAAAGTCGGTTTTGGGGTTAATAAAATTCATGGCTTTTTCAATTTATTAGAGATTGAGAGGTTGAGGTTAGAGTTATTTAATTATTTAACTATCATACAATCTTCTAGGTTGGGTTCGCGGACGATCGCCCCAACCGACCTCACCCAAATACGGATGCAAGCCCACAGCAGTCTAGACAAAAGTTCCACTCCCCCATGAGCGCCTGTAGAGTTAATCTAAAAGCTAAAATCTAAAATCAGCCCTACGCCCTCAGTCATTTTCCCAAAAAGCTAACTCAGGAACGTTTCGGCAATCGTAAAGTCATGGTAAACAAAGCATCTCAAGTCGGCTAAAAAAAACAGCTATGAAGTTTGTCTGCGTTCTATCCCCTCAACGGTTGCTTTGTGCTGGTATCGCATTGCTCGCTGCGATCATCGAGTGTGGCGCGTGGCTTGCTCCCCATGCAGCGCGGGCAAAAGATCCTGGGGAAAATTATTCGTCTGTGTCGCCGAAAATCCTCGCTAGTAACGATGTTAATTGCAATGGCGGACGATCGCCACAAAATCGCTGTCCAGTCGGCGGTTTGTTCGTCAACACTCCCAATACGACCTCAGAACAAGTCTTTCCTCTCAAGCAGACGGAAGTTAAAGCCAAAATAGCTGGCAATATCTCCCGCGTCGAAGTTGTGCAGAAGTTTGAAAATCCTTTTCCAGAATCTATAGAAGCGGTTTATATATTTCCTTTGCCCGACGAAGCGGCGGTGGATGATATGGAAATTAAAATAGGCTCACGAACTATTAAAGCTGATATCAAACTCCGCGAGGAAGCTTTGGAAATTTACGAACAAGCCAGAAAGCAAGGCCGGAGTGCGGGTTTGTTGGAACAAGAACGTGACAATATTTTTACTCAGTCTCTGGCTAATATCAAACCGGGAGAAAAAATTGAAGTTACGATTCGCTACACGGAAAGTCTCAAGTTTGCCGGCGGCGATTACGAATTTGTGTTTCCAATGGTGGTAGGGCCTCGCTATATTTCGGGAAATACGACCCCCCCCAACCCCTCCTTAGCAAGCGGGGGCTATAGTTCTGGTGCCGATCGCATTAACCCGCCTGTTTTGCCTCCGGGAACGCGATCGGGTCACAATATTGCTGTTTCGGTAGAAATAGATGCCGGAGTTGCGATCGGCGATGTCCGCTCTACTTCTCATCAAATTACAACAGATCGCAGCGGCAATATTGTGCAAGTTCAATTAGCCAATTCAGACACAATTCCCAATAAAGATTTAATTTTGCGCTATCGAGTGGCGGGCGAAAATACGCGCGCAACTATTTTGACTCAATCCGACCAGCGGGGCGGTCATTTTGCTACATATTTGATTCCGGCATTAAACTACAAAACTAATGAAATTGTACCTAAAGATGTCGTGTTTCTAATGGATACTTCCGGTTCTCAGCAGGGCGAACCGCTTGCCAAATCCAAGGAGTTGA
Source organism: Microcoleus sp. K1-B1 (assembly GCF_036704705.1). NCBI lineage: Bacteria > Bacillati > Cyanobacteriota > Cyanophyceae > Oscillatoriales > Microcoleaceae > Microcoleus > Microcoleus sp. K1-B1. Next base: position 9,037 of record NZ_JAUBSH010000050.1, read on the forward strand.
TGCGCCGCTTTATTCAAGGGCTGAATTCCAACGATACTTTTACTATTATTGATTTTGCCAATAGTGCAAAAGCGCTTTCAACAAATCCTTTAGCAAATACAGCAGAAAATCGACAAAGTGCAATTAATTATATCGAAAATTTGCAGGCTAACGGGGGAAGTGAACTGCTTAACGGCCTTCAAACAGTGATGAATTTTCCGGCGGCGGCTACGGGGAGGCTGCGGAGTATTGTATTAATTACTGATGGTTACATTGGTAATGAAAATGAAGTGCTGGCTCTGGTTCAGCAGAGTCTGAAACCAGGAAATCGACTTTATAGTTTTGGTGTTGGCAGTTCGGTGAATCGGTTTTTGCTCAACCGTTTGGCGGAAGTGGGAAGAGGTACGTCTCAAGTAATTCGTCAAGATGAACCGTCAGCAGAAGCAGCAGAAAAGTTTTTTCGTGAAATTAATCGTCCGGTATTGACTAATATTCAAATTAGTTGGGAAGGAATGGGGGAAAAACCAGAGATTTATCCGATCGCACCCCCAGACTTGTTTGCGAGTGGGCCACTGGTTTTGTTTGGCAAAAAGACCGATCGAACTAACGGCCAACTTCGCATCCGCGGCACTCTTGCCGGCGGCAAAGCTTACGAGCAAGTTTTACCGGTTAATTTTGCTCAATCCGGCGGGCGACAGCGGGAGTCAACTTCAGTCGCAGCAACCGCTACGGATTTTGGCAATCCGGCGGTAGCTCAACTTTGGGGGCGATCGCGCATTAAAGATTTAATGAATCAAATGTTTGGTGGCGAGACTAAATCTCTGGTGGAAGCTGTGACTAATACTGCTCTGACTTATCGGTTGCTGTCGGAATACACGGCTTTTGTGGCTGTGAGCGAAGAAGTGCGAGTGGAACCAGATGGAGTTCGTCGCCGCGTGCAAGTGCCTGTGGAATTGCCACAGGGTGTCAGCTATGAGGGTATTTTCGAGTCGGGAGCGGCAGAGCAAACTAGGGGCGGCACTCGCAGCGTTACCTCGACTCGCAACTCGGCACCGGTGAGTCCAGCTCCTGCTATGGCGCCGCAGCGAGGTTACGATCAGTTGCAACGCCCGCGCCCGAAGCCTTTGGTTTCTCGCCTCCAAGTAGTTAGCGCCGAAGGGTTGGATGCCGGGGCCCTAGCCGCTTTGACTCAATACCTGCAATCTGTTAATCTCCCGGCGGGGGTTAGCGGTGAAACGGTATGGAAGTTATTGGTACAAGACGGCCGCGTTGCCCGATTGGCTATCGACACTAAAACCTCGACGCTGCAAGCAACAGACGCCGTAGAAACTCTCAAGAGGGCCTTGAGTTCCTGGCAACCTCCTGCAGGATTCAAGGGCACGCTGCGCCTGAAGTTGCGAATTACCGTCGATCCTTAAGCTAAGGAGTCTCTCTCTCAAGAAACATTAACTTTTAATTCAAAAATACCGAAAGCGCGATCGCTACCGCGTGGAAGATATAAAATCTTTATTAAGAGATTGCCTTTAAACAGAAAGTAATGTTAATGAAATTTATACCGTTTGAGGCAAACGCTAAAACAGTTTCCTTTCTGAAACAGTTTCCTTTCTGAAACAACCTTAATAGTAGAGATTTCTGGATCGAAACCCCCCAATCATAGAAGGTATGATGCCCTATGGAAGTTAGTGAACTGCTCAACAATTACGAAAAAGGAGAAAGAGACTTTACTGGAGCCGACCTCAGCGGGAAAGACCTCAGCGGAGCAATCTTAATCGGAGTCAACCTTTCGCGAGCTAATCTTTCCGGGGCGAACCTCAGCAGGGCGTTTCTCACCAAAGCAACACTCAAAGATGCACAGATGCACAGAGCAAATTTAAGTTTTGCCAAAATGGGTGAAACCCAACTCTCAGGTGCAGATTTGACAAAAGCCAATCTCAGCGGAGCTTTTTTGGTAAAAGCAAAGTTGCCCAAAGCAAAGTTAAGCGGCGCAACTTTAACTGGCGCAAACCTCCGGGCTGCTGTGTTGTGGAATGCCAATTTGTGCAGCGCCGACTTGCAATTAGTTAACTTGCTGGGCGCGAATTTGACGGGAGCTAATTTTAAGTGGGCTAACCTTTACGGTGCAAGGCTCAACAGTGCAAAACTTTTTGGAGCTCAATTAACCGGAGTCAGTCTGCGGCGAGCGCAGTTGACAGGGGTGAATCTCTGCGGTGCAGATTTAAGCGGCGTTAACGTGAGCGAAGCTAAACTAATGGGAGCTAATTTGGAAGGCTCGAATTTGGCGGGGGCGAATTTCAGCGCGGCTCAGTTGCGTGGGGTGAAGTTGGCGGGTGCAAACTTAACCGGGGCTAAGTTGAGGGGAAGTTGTTTGAGAGGGGCAAATCTGAATTGGGCGAAGTTGTGTCAAGCAGATTTGATTGCGGCAGATTTGAGCGAGGCGACGTTAATAGGAGCTAATTTAGATAATGCTTTGTTGGCGGGAGCTATTTTGCCGGATTCTACTAGGCGCTATTTTTCATTAGCTGGGGCTGGCAAAGTCAATTCTTGGGAAGTTAATGAGATTAACGGTTGATTGTTGACTGTTCACTGTTGACTGTTCACTGATGACTATGACTATGACAATTAATTTTGGGGTGGTGCTGGTAACTGCGGCATCGGAGGCGGAGGCGGAGAATCTCGCGAAATCTCTAGTTGAAAACAAGCTGGCTGCTTGTGTGAGTTTGTCACCAATTCGCTCTATTTATACTTGGCAAGGCGAGATTCATTCCGAGTCAGAGTGGCAGTTGGTGATTAAAACTGATTTGGCTAAATTTGATGCTTTAAAAACAAAAGTTCAGGAACTCCATTCCTATGAAGTTCCCGAAATTATTGCTATTCCTATTATTGCTGGCAGCGATGCTTATCTCAATTGGCTGGGACAATCTTTAAGTTTGTAGTCAAGACTTTAGTGCTAAAGTGTCAAATCAAGAGGGACTGAAGTCCCTACTACAAACGGTCACAAACCTAAGAATTATGACTTGTAGGGCCAATGACGCCGATTTTATGGCGAAAACTTAGTTCGCCGCCAAACCAGCCTGTAACGCCCAGCAAGGTCGCAACGACGATCGATATTGCTAAACCTGTATATACGATCGGCTCAGCCGGATTTCCTTGTCGCAACAGCAAGTTAATCAGGGAAAGTACCAAAGCCGCCACATTGCCCCCCATGTGCAACCAACCGGCACTGCGATCGCGCACTCTTTTTATTTTGAAAAAATCTAAAAAGCCCGTGATTCCCGCCAAAATCCCCGCAGCAAAACCAGCACCAATCAGCCAAACCGAAGCTCTCGCCCAAAACGGATCGCTTGTCAGCCAATAACCGATATCCGTGCCGGCGGCTCCTACTAAAAAGGCTACCGGAAACACGATCAGCACTGGGTGGAGGGGATGGCCTGCAACTGAAACTGTACTTGTAATGCCGGCGTCGCGGTACTCTGTGTCGTCACTTTCTAGAATCGGCGGAATATTGGGATAGGGCGTACTATTTCTGGGATTTGTTTCCATGATTTCTACGATAACTTTTGTACAAAAAACCCGTTTTTATTGGATTGAACTTAATCCCAAACCCGTTCGCCATTTTCGTCAACGCGGGCCTGCCGAATTACGTCGGAAATTTCTTCGGCGTCCTTGACGTGGTGCAAAGCTTTCTTTTCCCCGTCTGGTTCTTCGACGATTACATAAGTTGGAACTGTAACAACATCTCCCACGATGTCGGGTACGTGGTCTACCGCCAGTTGCTGCGCTTTTTCTTCAATGGTTTGCGGTTTGTCGGAAATACGATCGCCCGGATTGACAGTGCGCTCCATATCTTTGCCTGGTTTGTCGATACTCATAAAAACCTCTCTGGTATTTCTAATTTTTTGCTGACTCTAATTCCTACTATTGAACGAAAAATATCTCTACGCAAACATCTCCCGACGGGTGGAAGTTTCAGTTAGGGCGATCGCAGGCAGCCTCTTCCTGTAGGTAGAGGTTTTTCGATTGGTGCCGAAAAAACGTAAGCTAAAATCTAAGCATGATATTTTCATTTCCTTTGAGTTGCCCATGAAAAGTTACGATTGGATTGTTGTCGGCGGTGGCATTACGGGTGCGGCACTGAGTTACGAACTGGCAAAAAAAGGTTTTGCTGTGCTGCTTTTGGAACGAGATGCTACCATGCAAAATGCTACTCGTTTTAGTTATGGCGGCTTGGCTTATTGGTCGGGAACGACTGATTTAACGCGGCAATTGTGTCGGGAAGGTATTGAACGCCACCGCCATTTATCAGCGGAATTAGATGCTGATACTCAGTTTCGCGAGTTGGATTTGTTGCTGACAATTGATGCGGGCAATGATGCCGAAAAAGTAGCGGCTAATTACGCGCATTTTGCGATCGTTCCGCAGCTTGTGAGTGTTGCAGAAGCTGGCGATTTGGAACCTTTGCTGAATAAAAGTGCGATCGCCGGAGCTCTGACTGTGCGTCACGGTCACATTTCGCCGAGTTCCACAAATAAAGCTTATTGTCAAGGGTTTCTGCGGTTGGGAGGAACGATAGAATTTGCTGAAGTAATTGGGTTTATAGAAGAGGGAAATCGGATTTCGGGAGTCAAGACGGCGCAGGGAATTTATCGTTGTGAAAATGCTGTTGTTTGTGCTGGAGGTTGGAGTCGGAGTTTACTGAAGCTGGCTGGTGTTTCTGTGGGAGTTTATTTTACTCGCACGGAGATTTTGGAAACAGCACCTGTGGATTTGAAACTCAGAACTTTGGTGATGCCTGCGGTATTAAAACGTTTTGAATTGGAAGCTAAGTCTAGTAGAAATGAGGTGGATTTTCTTTGGGATGAACCTGGTAAAGAGTTGCTGTCGCCGATTTTAGATTCGGGTGCCATTCAATTTAATGATGGCAGTTTGCGGATCGGGCAATTGTCGCGCACTTTGAGCGATTTGAATGCTAAAGTCGATCGCGAAACCAGCGAAACGGCAATTCGTGCAGGAATCGGCAAGGTTTTGCCTGATTTGGCAGGTTTGCCGGCAACTTGGCACGAGTGTATTGTGGCATTTAGCGCTGATAATTTGCCTGTAGTGGGGCCGATTGCCGATCGCCCTGGATTGCACGTTTTTTCGGGATTCAGCAATCCTTTGGTGCTTGTACCTGCTTTGGCTGAGCGATTTGCGAAGGCGGCGGGGGGAGAAGAAGATAGGGCGATCGAGCTTTTATCCCCCAATAGATTTATCGCAGAAGGAAGAAGGAAGAAGGAAGAAGGATAGATGACTAATGACTACTAACTAAAAAAGGCAGGGCGACAATAAATGTAGTACCTTTGTCGATCGCACTTTCTACACTTATTGTACCGCCGTGCAGGTCAACTATGTGTTTGACAATGCAGAGTCCCAAACCCGATCCTTTAATGTTGCCTACATTAGCACCCCGTTCAAACTGCTGAAATAGTTTTCCTTGATATTCCGGTGTCATCCCAATTCCCTCATCTCGAACGCACAAAATTATTTGTTGGTTTTCGCAGCTTAAGTCTAAACTTACCTTGCCGCCGTTGGGAGAATATTTAATAGCGTTTGAAAGCAAATTAGTCAGAAGGTGGTGCAGTAGTTTGGCATCAAGATTGGCGTGCAGCGGATTTGTGTGACTGCGGAAATGTACTAGGTGTTTGTCGGTGACAATAGGTTGCAGTTCTTCTAAAATAGAATTGCATAAATCCGTCGCGTTAATCAAATTTAAATTTAAGGAAATTTTGCCGGATTCTGCTTTGCTAAGCATTAAAATATCTTCCAGCAACCCACTCATATTACTGACGGCTTTTTTAATGCGATCGACATTTTTATTGTTCGTTCCGGGGGTTCTATGCAAGTCGCTATCTTCTAGCATTTCAGCCGATAACTGTATCGTAGTTAAAGGAGTATTTAAGTCGTGGTATGCCATCGAAATAAAGCGCGATCTATTTTCGCTTTTTTCTGCTGCTAATGCCATTAATTTTTTCAGGATAACAGCTTCTTGATGTTTGCTCAGTGCTATCTTGATAGTGGCGTGCATTTCTCTTTCTTTAAAAGGTTTGAGCAGGTAGCCGTAAGAACCAGTATTTTCGGCTCGCTGCAAAGTTTCGTCGTCTGCATAGGCAGTTGTATAGATAATTGGTATATCTAATTCTTGATTAATTATTGCTGCTGTTTCTATGCCGTCAATGTCGCCTTTGATAACTATGTCCATTAAAATTAAATCGGGTCTTAGTTCGCGGGCGCGCTGGATGGCATCCGCTCCTGAAGAAACGATATCGGCGATTTGATATCCCAGTTTTTCTAATTTAGGGGATAAATTTTTGGCAATTAACAGTTCGTCTTCGACAATCAAAATCTTAATTGGTTTTTCGACCAAGCTCATATTATTACAATCTTTGAAAGTAGTTTAACTCGTTGAATTTTAAGTGAAAGGATGTACCAAATTCTCTGGATATTTCGATGGTTCCTTCTAACTGCTCGGTTAAAGTGCAGACAACTTGAAACCCCATCGACTGAGTTTTCCGAAAATCTAAGTTTTGAGGAAAGCCAATGCCGTTGTCCTTAACTAAAAGGTTGATTTCTTGATCGCCCGTTTGATAGCATTCTACACTAACCGTACCAGTTGTACCATCAGGAAAAGCGTGTTTCAGCGTATTTGAAACCAACTCATTGGCAATTAAACCGCAGGGAGTAGCGGTTTCAAGATTTAGGGAAATTGGCTCAGCTAATACCTGCAACTGAATTTGGTTGTTGCTAATATTGTAAGAGTGAAACAAGTTACTTACCAAATCTTCAAGATATTCACCAAAATTAATTTGCGCTAGGTTAGTGGAACGGTACAGTTTTTCGTGAATCAGAGCCATAGAATAAAGGCGATTCTGACTTTCTTCAAACATTTTGCTTACTTGGGGATCGGCAACTGTGTTTGATTGCAATTCTAACAGACTGGCAACTACGCAGAGGTTGTTTTTGACGCGGTGGTGAATTTCTTTGAGCAAAATTTCTTTTTCTCTGAGGGAGTTTTTCAAATTTGCTTCCGCTTGTTTGCGATCGCTCAGTTCAGCTTGCAGTTGCTGGTAAAGTAGAGATTGCTGAATGGCGATCGCCAATTGATTCACCAACTGCTGAAATAAATTGATTTCCCATTCTTTCCAATCACGAGGGCGATCGCATTGGTGGGCAATCAGCAATCCCCAAAGCTGCCTGTGCTGAATAATCGGCACTACTAACTTTGCCCTAACTTGAATTTGTTTCATAAACTCCATCACACAGGGCGTAATGGAGGGGTCATCTAGTTCGGAGATCGCAGAAATTCGCCCTTGTAAATAAAGCTGATAACTTTCAGCCGGAAAAACTTCTTCGCCAAAATATCTATCCAGGAGTTGGCTGCATCCTTCGGCCACGGCTTCAGCAATAACTCGCCCGCCCCTTTTGGGTAAAAGTTGATAAACCAAAACTCGATCGGCTAATAATACTTGCTGGAGTTCCGCAACGGTGGTGTTGAGAATTTCCTCTAATTGCAAAGACTGGCGGACACGACGGGCGATCGCCTCCACAAGCCGTTCTTGCTCGAACTGCTGCCCCCTAGCGAGTTCGGCGTGTTTAGAATTGCTGATATCAGCGGCGTAACCAATAATTTCGATCGGAATGCCCCTGCTGTCTACCAATAGTTTGAGTTCCGTCCTTAGCCAGCGGTAAATTCCGTCTTGGTGTAGAAAACGGTACTCGCAAATGCAATTTTTTCCCTCGCACAAATCGGAAAAATTTACTATAAATTGTGGCCTATCTTCAGGGTGAATCCGGCTAGACCAAAATTTACAATCTGCTAACAATTCTTGGGGGTCGTAGCCAACGATTGTCTGAACGTTGTCGCTGATGTAAGTAGTACAAAAGTCCCCCGTCGGTGCGGCTGTAAAAATTACCGCCGGATTAGAACCCAGTAAAAATTGCAGGCGTTCTTTTAATTGCTGAAATTCCATTTCTGCCCGCTTACGATAACTGATATCTTCGATCGCCCCCATACTGTACAGAGGAATGCCCTCGCGATCGCGGATCAGCGTCACCGTCAAGTTGGCCCACATCAGCTCGCCATTCTTTTTAATCAAGCGTTTTTCCCTTTGGAAGCGAGAAATATTGCCGCAGATCAACTGCTTGACTTCCTCTAAATCTGCTTGTAAATCTTCTGGATGCGTGAGTTCACTAAAAGTCATGCTAGCCAACTCCGAATCGCTGTAGCCCAACATCTGGCGGTGAGCTTCATTCACTTTGATCGTGCGGAAGTCGCGCAGGCTTGCCAAACCAAGCGCGATCGGAGCATCGTCAAATAAGTTGCGAAACTTTTCCTCGCTCTTTTGCAGTGCAGCTTCTGCGTGTTTGCGAGCGGTAATGTCTCGGGCTACCCACATCACCCGATCACAATCCAGTGGCGAAATACTGGCATCAAACCAAAATAATTTGCAGCCAATTTCCATCCTGTATTCAACTCTGTGGGTTTCCCTAGATGCTAATGTTTGGCGAATGTGGGCCAGGGCAAAATTAGCTTCCGCTTCTGGGAAGATTTCGGCGAGGGTTTTGCCCAGCACTTCAGGAGCAGGTTTGTACAGCAGTTCGGGGGCCGTGGGGGCGATTTTGAGGTAGCGACCGCTGGCGTCGAAAACCAGCACTATATCCGTCATGGCGTTAAACAGCGCCAGCAGTTCGGCTTCGGAGTTTTGGAGTTTTTCTTCGGTCAATTTGCGCTCGGTAATGTCGGTGTCAGTGCCAGTCAGGCGGAAGGCCTTGCCAGAAGCCGATCGAATCGCGCTGCCGCGGGCAAGTATCCAGCAGGTGCTGCCGTCTTTACGCAGCATCCGGTGTTCTACTTCATAAATTTCTGTCAAACCCTCTAGATAAGCATTTACTGCTTCGGCGACTACAACTCGATCGTCGGGATGAACGTGAGACGCCCAATTTTCCATGCGGTTAGGAATCTCTGCGTCTTGATAGCCCAACAAAGCTTTCAAAGACGGAGCAATGTAGATTTCGTCGGTTTCCAAATTCCAGTCCCAAACCCCCACTTTGCCGGCCGATACTGCCATTTCGTACCATTGTGTCCGCTGCTGCACTCGCAGTTCTAACTCTGCATTGAGCTGCTGCAAAGCGATTTCTGCTTGTTTGCGATCCGTAACATCCCGGCCCGCAGCTTGATACTCGACGATTTGTCCGCTGTCGTCAAATATCGCCCGATCGATCCACTGCTGCCAGCGAATTTCCCCGCTAGGCAAAATTACTTGGTGCTCGCAGGTAAAAATAGGGTTGTCGGGAGACACAGAAGTATATTGCTGTTGAAAAATTTCTCGGTATGCTTCTGGCAGCAGCGACATGAAGCATTTGCCGAGTAGATCGATCGGCTGCACGCCGAAATAACGGCAGTAAGCTTGATTGACAAAAGTTATTTTACCGTCTGGGAGGTACCGGCAAATCAGTTCGGTTTGGTCTTCCACAATCGCCAGGTAGCGCGCCTCGCTCTGCCGCATGGCATTTTCGGCATTTTGGCGATCGCTGGCTTTTTCTAGTTCACAATTGCCCTCTAACAGTTCGCATTGTTCCTGGAGTTTTGCCACTTCTTGATGCAGTTCCTCGATCCAGCTATACATTGCTGGACGAATCCTTTTTTCACTGACTATACCTACTGGCTGACCCCGTTCATCTACAATTGGCAAGCAATCGATCGAGTATTGACAAAATAGCTTGAATGCGGTAGTAATATCTGTAAATTCTGATTCTTGTAAGACAATTAAATTCCGCGTCATTGCGTCGGCAACTTTCATGCCTTGCCATCCGTATTCGGCGGTAGCTAAGTTCAGCACATCTTGCGAGCTTAGCAGTCCGACTAGCTGATTTTCATCGACAACTAAGACGCAATTAATCGATGCTTTTACAGTTTCGTTTGAGTCGGGAAGTCCAGGGTCATTAGGCAGTGGGCAGGGGTTGATCGTCCGACGCATCAGGGCGATCGCCTCTGCCAGGGAAGTTGAGGGCGCAACCGTCACAGGGTGGCGATCGACAGCTTCGTCGGGCGATCGTAAATTTGCCGACAAATTAGCAAGTTCCATTAGTCTTGGTCAAAAAGTATTGCTAATTAACTTTAGCAACACTTTTAGTCATCAGCCAGATGACTTATAACTGATGAGCTGCCTGATTTTCGGCCAATGAGAATATAAGTTTTCATTACCCCTTTGCCTTTAACTTCAATCATTCCTCGCTCCTGAAACAAATATTTGTGTTTCAATAAATTATAAGTAGTGTCGCTTACTTGAACCCGCCAAGGCAAACCCTGAGATTCCATGCGGGAAGCAATATTTACCGTGTCGCCCCATAAATCATAAATAAACTTCTTTATACCAATTACTCCGGCAACAACCGGGCCGCTGTGAATGCCGATGCGGATGCTAAAAAATTTATTATTGTTAGCATTAAATCGGGCTATTTCTGCTTGCATATCTAGGGCAATTTGGGCGATCGCATCTGCGTGGTCTGCCCTGGGTTCAGGCAGTCCTCCTACTGCCATGTATGCGTCGCCGATGGTCTTGATTTTCTCTAACCCGTGCCGTTCGCACAAAAGGTCGAATCCTGAGAATATCTTATTTAGGAGATCCACAAGTTCGATCGGATTCATGACTGCCGACAAAGCAGTAAACCCCACAATGTCAGCGAACAAAACAGTCACTTCGGGAAAGTATTCGGCAATAGTAGTTTCGTTTTGCTTGAGGCGTTCTGCTATTGCCTTGGGCAAGATATTTAACAGCAGCTTTTCTGATTTTTCTTGTTCTTCCCGCAGGGCATCTTCTACTTGTTTACGTTCCGTAATGTCGTGGTAACTCCAGACTCTGCCGATAATTGTATCTCCCAGCCGCTGCGGTTGCGAATAGCGTTCAAAAAATCTGCCATCTTTAAATTCCAACAAGTCGTAACTTTCGGCTTCTGGCTGCTCGTAAAGCGATTGTATTCTTTCTTGAAATCCTTGGGGATCTTTGAGTTGGTTCAGCACAAAGGCGATCGTTGTGGCGTCGTCTCGCAGTACCATCAATTCATCAGGTATGCCCCACATTTCCACAAATTGTCGATTGAAAGTGACGATTTTTCCGCTCCTGTCAATCGCTAAAATACCGTCCGCAGTAGAATCAAAAGTTGCTAGCAGCAGGGACACAGATTTGGCTAGGGCATCTTCGGCCAGTTTTCGAGCAGTAATGTCTCGCAAAATAGCGCGAATCGCTACTAGCGAACCTGCCGCAAATTTACAGCTTATGCTGCCTTCGAGCAAAATATTTTCCTGATATTTAGTTATAAATGTTAGTTCAATAGAGTCGGGATACAATGTATTTTCATTGACCGTTTTTTTTCTAAGAGCTTGATACAATATATCCAGAGACTCTGGCGAACTGTTCGGATGAATGATATCAAAAACAGTCATTTGAGCAATTTCTGCTTCGGTGTAGCCCAGAGTTTCCCGCCAAGCCCGATTTACATACAAAAAATGACCGTCCGCTCCAATACTTTGAATTAAGTCAGTAGCGTTTTCAAATAAGTCTCGCAGTTGTTCTTCGCTTTCCCGCAAAGCTATTTCCGCTTGCTTGCGCTTGATAAATTGACCGAGCTGGCTGCCTATGGTTGCCATTATCTGGAGCAATTCTTCATCAAAACACTGCACTTCGCGGCTGAATAAAATCATCACCCCCAACACAGACTTTGCAGAATTTTCCGGGTCGTAGTCGCCCAAAATTGGAAAACCAAAAGCTCCGTGTAGTCCTTCTTCAGCAGCGAGTTCGCGGCGCATACAACTGTCGCTTTTTGTGACATCGGCAATCCACTGAGAGGAACCGCTGGCCCAAACTAAACCGGGCAATCCTTCGCCAAACGCACAAGTCATTTGTTCGGTAAATTCGGCAAATTTGGGGATAGAAACTGAGCGTTTTGTCCAACTGGCGACGCACCGAAGCAAATTGGGATCGGAAACCCCAGTTATTCTCTTAGTTTCTGACAGCAGTTTTTCCCCAGATTCGGGCATCCAAAGTTCGGCCGTATCCCATCCCAAGCTGTCACAAATTACGGGGAGAATTGCTGCTATAGCTTTTTTGATTGTTTCGGATGCCGACAGGATGCGAGTGGTGACGTACTGAGTTATTTGTCGCTTGCGGGCGCGCTGTCTATCCGTGACATCGCGGCCGATGTACACGAAATCTTGAAGGGCGGGCCCAGAGCCAGAAAAACCTTTAATATCAGTCGAAATCGCCGTACAGGAAAACGAAACCGTTAGCTTTTCTCCGGTTTTTGCCGTGCAAATTACTTCGGCGTTAGTTTGCAATTGTTGAGGCTCCTGGCTCAGTGCTTGCAAAGAGGAACCAAAAGCTGCAAGAGCGTCTATTTGCTGGCCTACTAATTCTGATTCGCTGTAACCGAACAAATCTTGAGCCGCTTGATTGACTTTTTTAATCTTTCCCGAAGCTGTTGTTACCAACAAAACTTCGGCCATTGAAGTTATAATTTTTTCAACATAATTATTAGTAGCTGCTAAGGTACTCAATAAAATATCCATTTCATTGGTAGCTTGCACTAGAGTTTGTTCTAAAGCCATCCGGTCGCTTACGTCTTGAAAAAATATAATTAATCTCTGATAATTCTCGTCATTGGTGAACTCCACAATATACATATCAAAATAAAGCCGCGAACCATTTTCTAATAGTCGCGTCATCGCTTTTAATTCAAAATTTGGCAAACGTTTTTCAAAAATATCGATTAAAATTTCTTCAGTTCCCAGTAATTCTGGAAAGGGAATGCGGACATCGTTGCCGGCGACTACTTCGTCGGGACAGTCGGCAAACCGCTGCACTTTCAGAGAGATTTCTTGGATTAAAAAGTTTTTATCCAGTGCTAGGTACTCCAAGTGGTGGGGAACTAACAGTTTTTTAAACAAGGTTTTCATGTGAGGTTTTTAGTATGGAAGGCGCCCTCTGTATCTAATTATATAAAATTTATTTATTTATCTCTGTTTCTCAAATGGAATTCTGACTATAAAGGTAGTGCCTAGCCCTATCTCACTGGAAAATTCGATTTGACCTCCGTGCAAGTCTACACACTGCTTGACTATGGATAAACCCAGTCCTGTACCGGGTATTTTTCCGACATTTTTGGCTCGATAATAAGATTCAAAGAGTTGTTCTTGGTCTTCGAGAGGAATGCCAATGCCTGCGTCTTTAATTTTAAATATAGCTTCTTCATTATTCTGACAATTTAATTCAAAATAAATATGGCTGTCGAGGGGCGAATATTTGACCGCATTTGACAGCAAATTTGTCAAAATGTGCCGCAGCAATTTGGGATCTAGTGCGGGCAACTGTGGCGTTTCCTGCGAGTCGGTATCATTTTGTTTCGCGGGGGTAACTAATTCTTGATAAATAAAGTTAATTGTATGATTTTTTCCATAACTAATTTTAATTGATTCTACTAACTCACTGCAAAATTTTTTTAAGTCAAGTGGTGCGGGATAGAATTCGAGTTTTCCTGCTTCGGCGCTGCTGAGCAACCGCACGTCATCTAATAGCTGAGCCATTTGTTGAGATGCTGATTTAACGTGTTGCAGGTATTGTTGTTTTTCCGCGTGGGTGAGGTCGTCGCCGTAGTCTTGGAGAATTTTAGTAGCAAATAATACTGTACTTAAAGGATTGCCGAATTCGTGAGCAATCATCGAGAAAAAACGAGATTTTACCTGTCTGAGTTCTTGCTCTTTTGCCAAAGAGCGGCGAATTTCTATTTCTTGTTGTTTGCGTTCTGTGATGTCCCTACCTATATAAATGAAATCGTAAAGTCCCTCTAATTCTGTCTGAATTGCCGAACAGGAAAATTCTACCCAAATTTCTTCTCCTGCTTTAGTAGTGCAGACTATTTCTAGTTCTCTACGCAGCTCTTTTTGAGACAAAATATAGCTGTGGCGAGCTTGGTAAATTAATGTTTCTTCTACGACTATTAAAGACAGGGGTTTGCCGATTGATTCTGCTTCGCTATACCCAAATAACCATTGTGCCGATTGATTGATTGTTTTGATCGTTCCTAATGTTGTTGTCACCAACAAAGCATCGCCCATCGAACGGATAACTTTATCTATATAATCTTTAGAAGCGGCTAAAGCACTCACCAAAAGATTAGCTTCATTCGCCCTCTGAATCAAGGATTGCTTCATTACCATCTTTTCGGTGGTATCTTCAATCAAAATTAGTAATTTACTGGGCACATCTTCTTGTTCTTCTTCATATTTGATAGCCAACATATCAAAGTATAAAGGGCGGTTCGGGTCAGCAAACCGAGCGATACCTTTGACTTCAAAACCTGGCAGCCGTCCCATAATGATAGACATGAGGATATTTTCAATGCCAATCAGTTCAGGAAAACTCAGGCGAGCATCTACACCGGGTATAGCCTCGCCCGGAGTATCGGCATAATGCTGCAGTTCGGCGGAGGTTTCCTGAATGATGAAATGGTGATTTACTAGAAAATACTGTGTTTGTCGCGGGCCTAACAGCTTTCTTAACAGGATGTTCATACTTGTTCTACCATTGTGTAAGCTAGTTTGTAGAAAATTTCGTCAACGTCTTTGCCTGTTTTAGCAGATGTCGTGCAAACTGCTATTACTTTGTCTTGACTTATCGAATGGGACATTTCCACTAGCAGCGCCAATTTTTCCTCGTCAATCAAGTCTACTTTGTTCAAAGCGACGATAATTGCTCCTTTAGGATTGACTGAAGAAAAAAGCTTAATGTGTTCGGAGATTCGCTCAACTGTTTCCGAGCGGCTGACATCGGCAACGATTAAAACGCCGCTAGCTCCCTGCAAGTAAGTCGGTGCTATTCCTTTGAATTTTGTATGCCCTTCTAAGTCCCAAATTAGCAACTGTGCAGTCACGTTTTCCCGCTGTTTTACGCCTTCTAATTCTACGTTTTTGCGAGAAATTTTTACTCCCACGGTGGAGAGATATTGGTCGCTGAATTGCCGATCAACAAAACGGCGGATCAGGCTGGTTTTGCCCACGCCAAAATCGCCGATCATACACATTTTTTTAGATATAGTAACTGACATAATTATTTACTGTTTATGGTCTTAGTTATTGGTTCAAATACCACGCATCTGCTTAAAAGTCGTGGTTGATTTGGTTCCACGTCGGCAGGAGGATGGGGGATGCCAACCGTTTGGAGGCGCTTTGGATCAGCACCTTGCCGTACCAAAGCATCTCGCACTGCTGCGGCACGCCTGAGCGACAACTGTTGATTTGTAACAAGTTCTCCTGTTCGATCGCTGTGCCCAATTATCTTAAGCTGTTTTTGAGGATATTGATCCATGAATTTTTTGACACTGGCGATGATTTCTCCCTGTGTAGAGTCTAATGTTGTCGTTCCTGGCTGAAAGTAGATGCGGGTTGTAATTTTCAGCGGCTCTAATTTAACTGTGCTAATCACCGATTGAACACCGGGAATTTGCTTCAGGGACTGAGCTATTTTCTGTCCGTCTGCACCCTCTCTAACTGTCCCCTCTACAGTCACTTTACGATCGCCATACCGCGTAGAAATAGAAACGCCCTCTTTCTGATTCAAAACGGCGGTAATCCGCTGCACCTCAGCCGCCGTCAAAACTGGATCAGGGGGGACATCTACAGCTATAATTTTATTATCTAATTGCAATTTTGGTGCTGTTGATGCGGCTATTTTTGCGGCTTGTGCACGCAATTCTTGATTTGGCAACTTACCGGTTAGCTTTAAAGTTTTGCCATCAACTGCAACATCTAAGCGGTAAACTGCTAATTCGGGAGTCGATGCTAAAGCTGCGATGGCATTTGCTTCGAGGCGGCGCTCAACGCTGCTGCGGTACTGATAAATTCCCCAAGGTACTAAGATTAAGCTCAAGGCGGCTAAACCGATCGCCGCAAGGGCGATCGGGGGTTTTTTTGATTTTTCCGTTTCTAGCGGGTCGAATAAAGTTTTTATACACGGGTGCAGCGACTCCGGTATAGTACCGGGGTCGCCGTTAAACTCGTGAATTACTTTAGCATAATTAAGGATGAGATTACTAACGGTTTGTCGTATTTTTTTGATGAATAAGTGGGGCGGTTCTCCTTTAATCACGACTGCCATGTAGCAATATCCCGCTACTTCTAGGATAATTTTTGAGTCGCCGTATTCAATTTGATTTAGTTCGGAAGATTCTCCCGGCTGCACGATGCACTCGTTAACAAAGCTGCGAATAGCTGTGAGCATTCCTGCTACCATTTCGGATTCTAGCTGGTAGCTTTCTGAGTTTTGAACTTCGGAAATAATCAAGCCTGATGCTTTATGAATTAAGAATGCGGCTTGGACGGTAAAGGGTACTGATTCTTTGAGGATTAATTCAGCTTCGGAGACTCCTTGTACTTTGGAGCGAATTTTTCTCTGGAATCCTTCGACGCTGATGGCATTTGACACTTTTTCATTGATTGTCTTGATAGCTTCTGCCATGTATCGGGAAATTGTACTGCCAATTACGGGATAGAGCGCATCCACCATAGAGTCCCGTTCGAGTCTTATTTGGGCTGTAATCGCTTTGCCCATTTCGGGGGCGAGGGCTTGAGCGATCGACTCTTGGTCAAGGCGAATTTGCTCTTTAATTGCCAGACCAATTTCTGGGGCGATCGCGCGAGCAATATCCGCTGGCGAATTCACTATTTGTTGAGCAAGTGCGTCGGGAAGCAGCTCAGCTATTGCCGCACTCATTGCCGACTTGTTTTCGACAGTTTTTGCCCTAATCACTTCGTCAATAATTGGGACGATCGCCTTGACAACTTCTTCCCTGGAATCGGCCACTTTGCGACTGAGAATTTCTGCGATCCAAGGTAACATCAACTCAATCAACTCTTGGGGCTCGTAAATTTGGTGCTCCAATTTTCCTAATTTATCGTCGATTGTTGCCATCAGGTGGCGCACCCCCGGCAAATCGTTTTCTGCCAGAAGATTTTTGACTTGCTCGATATCCGACATTTTTGAGCCGAACATCAGATTTTGCAGCCTTTCCATCGCGCTGTCGGCTTCATTTAAATCCTGTTTAATTTGGCCTAATATTTCTCCTGGCTGCGATATCGGTGTCGGCTGTTCTACCAAGTTTGGCGTCGATTGAAGCGAAGCAACCACCGGATCTAAATATCCTGTTTCTGGTGGATATGAGACTGTGGAAACTATGAAGTCATTGGGAATTTCCGAGGATTTTGACTCGGTTTCGGGAGGGGAAACATCTTGTTGCCGATCGAACCCGTGGGATTGTTGAGCCTGTACTTCCTGTAGAGAATCTTTCATTGTCAAGTTAGACAATTCTTCGACAGGCTGTGATTCCTCCTCCAAATCCGGCTGGGCGATCGCGGAAACATCTATAGTTTTAGCTGAGGAATAGTCTTTTTCCAGTTCAGAAGTGTTGAGTTTGTGAGTAGCGAATAGCAAACTTTTGAACTCGTCTGCAACAGGCGGGGAATCGCCAGACTCCGGTTGGCGATCATCGCCAGTTTCGGGTACACTCGCTGCAACTTCCTCTGGCGCTTGCTCAGAAATACCTAACAAATCCATCAACCCACCGAGGGCCCCAGCTTGATTATTATCGCCACTGCTGTGATCTTCGGGCTCTGCATTTTGCTGGTTGGAACCCGCAAAAATTTTGAGATCTACTAACAGATTCAGCAAGGGTTCTAGCTGGGTTGCTGCATCGGCAGCAGACTCGTCAGGTTGAGAAACAAAACCCTCTAACTCATTTTCGTCAGCCGGATTTTCTTTCGGTAAAGCCATTCGTTATTATCCGTTATGGTGGCGCTCCGGCAACAGAAATTCGGTATTTAACTTATTATCCGCAACGCCTTTAAGTTCGGGTACAAATTCTGTTCCTTTGAGCCTCATGCCGAGTTCAAACAGAATTTCTGCCATGTCGTCTCTAGAAACTTTAACATCTCTGAGCATAGAAAAGCGACGATCGAGCTCTTCAAAAACCTGTGTTTTCAAAGTGCGGGTTTCTTCAGATAGTCGCTCTCTGGTTTGGGAGAGTTCCTCGCGCAGCGAACTGGTTTGATTGTCGATAGCTTCGTCGAGGGCTTCCATGCTGCTGGAGAATTTGCGGTTAACGCGATCGACTTGCTGGCGGATGTCTGCGCTTTCTTCTTGGGTGTTTGAGGTGAGCGATTTAACTTTCTTCTCTAACGAATCAACTGCAGCCCTCATTTCTCCTGAAAGAACTGTTTTTACTTGTTCGATGCGAGTTTGCATATCTTGCTGCATCATCGACAAGTCGGAATCTATTTTATCGAAGCGATTGTCGTATTCTCTAAGCTGCGCTCCAAAAATTATATCGCGAATCTGGTCGATATTTCCCAGCCGTTCGCGCATTTCTTCTTTAGTTATTTCGGCCATAATTGTACCTGGAATCTCCGGAAATTGTGAGTTTAAGAACTGTGCTAGTGATTTACTACCGTTGTTAGTGGCACTAGCTTTTTTGAGTGGGCGGGCTTTTATTTTTTGAACTCTCACCCCTGCGTCGGGGATGGGATTATTTAGAGTCTTGACTCTAAATATCCTGAGATTCAAATTTTTGAGCCTGGTTTTGTCACCAAAAATGGCGGTTGGCTATCCTTGGCTTGCAGCAAGCTCATAGAAGCGTTGATTTTGCTGCTATACAGCACAGCGGGGTAGGTTTTAATGTCTTGACTGACATCCTCAATGATATCGCATCTTGAGAGTGCCTCATACCACAGCGCTTGACCCCCGGCAAAAAGCAGGCGGGCGCGGGCGCACACGTTCAATCAATTATATATAAGATATAACTCAAAAGCTGCACAGATCGCTCGCCGATCGACTTGCAGGGAAGTTTCTTTTCACCAGAAAGCACTTATACCGTCGAACTCTCCCCCAATCTCCCTCTCGAACCGTCTCCTCCTGTGATCGCCCTATAAAAATTCATAGGGCCCGATCGACAGCGACCAGACCCAATAATATGAGAACTTTGTTTTTTCTTCTAACAAACGAGATGTTTCCGGTTGAGAACTTTTACTTACTAGGGTTTACAACTTGTGCAGCTTTACTTTTAATCCGCAACGACAACTAAGTCTGACTCGACTGCGGTTTGGCTTGACTGCGGTTTGGCAGTTCGCCACTATTTCAAGTTGTGTTCGGTTAATTTCTGCTGCGCCTGGGAATCTAGACCGGAGACACCATGCCTATATCCTCGAACTTTCTTTCTAAATATAGCGACCTCCTTTCTCTTCCTGTCCTGGTGTCTATTATTAAGTTAGCATGGCTTTTCGGAGGAGTAAAGCACAATTTGCAAAACTTGATAGGTCTTTACATTACTAAGTATAATGATATGAATCTCCAAATAGATGTAAGTTAGCACTCACGCGCTCCGAACAAAGAAACCGGGTTTTTCTACCGAGATTGAGGATTTTAAGCAAGTATTTTGGTAGAAAAACCGGGTTTCTGGACACCCGTGCGTAAGTCCTATAAATTCTATTGTTGCTACATCTTTACATACTTAAGTGTTTTTGTCATGTCTATTTCTCCTAAGTTTCTCAGTGGCAGCCAAATCCGCCAAACCTTCCTCGACTTTTATGCTCAGCGGGGACATAAGATATTGCCGAGTGCTTCTTTGGTGCCAGAAGATCCGACGGTGTTGCTGACGATCGCCGGAATGCTACAATTCAAGCCGATATTTCTCGGACAGCGCACCGCCGAATCACCGCGCGCCACGACTTCTCAAAAGTGCATCCGCACCAACGACATCGAAAACGTCGGCCGCACCGCCCGCCACCACACGTTTTTTGAAATGTTGGGTAACTTCAGTTTCGGGGATTATTTCAAGAAACAGGCGATCGCCTGGGCGTGGGAACTTTCCACGGAAGTTTTCGGTTTACCAGCGTCGAATTTGGTTGTTAGCGTTTTCCGAGAAGATGACGAAGCTTTTGCGATTTGGCGCGATGAAATTGGCATTCCGGGCGATCGGATTCAGCGCATGGGAGAAGATGACAATTTCTGGCAATCGGGGCCGACAGGTCCCTGCGGCCCGTGTTCGGAGATTTACTATGATTTCCACCCAGAGAGAGGCGACAATATTGACCTCGAAGATGATAGCAGGTTTATTGAATTCTACAACCTGGTTTTCATGCAGTACAATAAAGATGCAGAGGGCAATTTAACACCGCTGCAAAATCAAAATATTGATACTGGCATGGGACTGGAACGGATGGCGCAAATCCTCCAGAAAGTCCCCAATAATTACGAAACAGATTTGATTTTTCCGATCATTCAATCGGCAGCAGAAATTGCCGGGATTGATTACCACAATAGCGATGAAAAAGTCAAGGTTTCACTGAAAGTAATTGGCGATCACATTCGGGCTGTTGTACACATGATTGCGGACGAAATTCGCGCGTCGAATGTTGGTCGGGGTTACATTTTGCGGCGGTTGATTCGCCGGGTGGTGCGCCACGGGCGACTGATTGGAATTCAGGGCGAATTTACGGTGCGGGTAGCTGAAAGTGCGATCGGCCTTTCGGAAGCAGCTTATCCGAATGTGCGGCGGCGGGAAGCTCAAATTAAGGCGGAATTGGCAAGGGAAGAAGCGCAGTTTCTCAAGACTTTGGAACGCGGAGAGAAGCTGCTGGAGGAAATTGTCGATCGTACAAAACAGCAAACCAACCAACAAATCAGCGGTAAAGATGCTTTCACTCTTTACGATACCTACGGTTTCCCCTTAGAACTGACTCAAGAAATTGCTGAGGAACAGGGAATAACTGTGGATTTGGACGCATTTGAAGCGGCAATGAAGGAACAGCAAACTCGCGCTAAAGATGCTCGCCAAACAATCGATTTGACGGTGCAGGGTTCTTTGGATAAGTTGGCTGAAACAATCCAAGGAACTGAGTTTGTCGGTTATGCTGAATTGTCGAGTTTAGCTGAGGTGGAAGTTATCTTGGTTGACGGCAAATCTGTGGAGGAAGCAACGGCGGGTACTGAGGTACAAGTTGTTTTGAACCAAACGCCGTTTTATGCTGAATCCGGCGGACAAATTGGGGATAAAGGTTATTTGAATGGCAGCATTCAGGGAGAGAAGGGAGAGGGTTTGTTAGTAAGAGTTGATGATGTGAAGAAGGAATCGGATTTCTTCGTGCATTTCGGCTTTGTGGAACGGGGAACGCTGAGAGTTGGCGATAGTATTACTGCGAAGATTGACAATAGCGGTCGCCGCCGAATTCAGGCTAACCACACAGCAACTCACTTATTACAATCAGCTTTGCGGAAAATTGTAGACGATTCGATTTCGCAAGCTGGTTCGCTGGTATCGTCAGAGAGATTGCGGTTTGATTTCAATTCTCCGCGCGCTGTCACAGCAGAAGAGTTGCAGAAAATTGAGGATTTAGTTAATAGTTGGATTGCTGAGGCGCACGCTGCGGTCGTTGCAGAAATGCCGATCGCCCTTGCGAGAGAAAAAGGCGCGACTGCGATGTTTGGCGAGAAGTACGGCGACGTGGTGCGGGTTATCGATTTTCCCGGCGTTTCGATGGAATTGTGCGGCGGAACTCACGTCAGCAATACCGCAGAAATTGGGCTGTTTAAGATTGTTTCCGAAGCGGGGGTAGCGGCGGGAACTCGCAGGATTGAAGCGGTTTCCGGTCAAGCTGTTTTGGACTATTTGAACGTGCGGGATAAGGTGGTGCGCGATTTGGGCGATCGATTTAAGGCGAAGCCTGAAGAATTGCCGAACCGGATTACTAATTTGCAGAATGAGTTGAAGGATACTCAGAAACATTTGGCTGCTGTGAAGTCGGAATTGGCGATCGCGAAATCCGACCAGTTGCTGAGTGCGGCTGAGGATCTCGGCGAATTCAAAATCATTGTAGCTCAATTGGGAGATGTGGATGCAGAAGCGCTGAAAACTGCGGCGGAAAGATTGCAGCAAAAGTTAGGAAATGCTGCGGTTGTTTTGGCATCAATTCCTGAACCGGACAAGGTAAGTTTGGTGGCAGCTTTTAGTCCAGAAGTCAATAAGAAAGGATTGCAAGCTGGCAAGTTTATCGGGGGAATTGCTCAAATTTGCGGCGGAAAAGGCGGCGGGCGGCCGAATTTGGCGCAAGCTGGGGGACGCGATGCAAGCAAGTTGCAGGAAGCGTTGGAAAGTGCTCGCAATCTGTTAGTTGAAGGGTTGGGGTAATTCATCCCCGCGCCGAGCCCAGAAACCGGGTTTTTTCGACAATCATCGCCCAACACCCAAAAACTCCCAAAAACCCGGTTTCTTCATCCCCGCGCCCAGCCCAGAAACCGGGTTTTTTTGACAATCATCGCCCAACACCCGAAAACTCCCAAAAACCCGGTTTCTTCATCCCCGCGCCGAGCCCACAAAAAATGTAAAATCCTACAAACATGGGTAGTCAAAAATGAACCAACCACGCCGCCAAGCCTATCTCACCCTGATTGAATCTCTCCTCACCTGTCCCAGCGACGAACAAACCGCCATCCTGCAAGCCCATCTAGAATTATTAGACGATGATTTTGCCGAATATTTGCGAGAGTGGGCAACAGAAACCCTGCCCAACTTGGATGCAGATATAGCCCAATATTGTGCCAATATTTTATACAATTTAAATCTAGAAATTTCAAGTCTTCAGCAAGGCAGTCGCAGAAGCAACATAGAGATTGCGATTGCTTGTCTGGATATAGGATTAACTATTTTTACCCGCGAAGCTTACTCAGAAAAGTGGGCAAGGTTTCAAATAGGTCTAGGTAATAAATACAGTGACAGAATCAAGGGAGACAGGGGAGAGAATATAGAAAATGCGATCGCTTTTTATGAAGCTGCTTTACAAGTTCGCACCCGCCAAGCTTTTCCCCAAGATTGGGCTGGGACTCAAAATAATTTGGCAACTGCTTACAGCCAGAGAATCAAGGGAGACAGGGGAGAGAATATAGAAAGGGCAATCGCTTTTTATGAAGCAGCTTTACAAGTTTACACCCGCCCAGCTTTTCCCGAAGATTGGGCAATGACTCAAAATAATTTGGCAGTTGCTTACAGAAACAGAATCAAGGGAGACAGGGGAGAGAATATAGAAAGGGTGATCGCATTTTATGAAGCAACTTTACAAGTTCGTACCCGCGCAGCTTTTCCCCAAGATTGGGCACAGACTCAAAATAATTTGGCAAGTGCTTACTGTCTGAGAATCAAAGGAGAACGGGGTGAGAATATCGAAAAGGCAATCGCATTTTATGAAGCAGCTTTACAAGTTGACACCCGCGATGCTTTTCCCGAAGATTGGGCACAGACTCAAAGTAATTTGGCAAATGCTTACTGTCTAAGAATCAAAGGAGAACGGGGTGAGAATATCGAAAAGGCGATCGCATTTTATGAAGCAGCTTTACAAGTTCGTACCCGCGATGCTTTTCCCCAACAATGGGCGATCACTCAAAATAATTTGGCAATTGCTTACAGTAACAGAATCAAAAGAGAACGGGGTGAGAATCTCGAAAAGGCGATCGCACTTTATGAAGCAGCTTTACAAGTTCGTACCCGCGATGCTTTTCCCCAAGATTGGGCGATGACTCAAAATAATTTGGCAATTGCTTACAGTGACAGAATCAAAGGAGAACGGGGTGAGAATCTCGAAAAGGCGATCGCATTTTATGAAGCAGCTTTACAAGTTCGCACCCGCGATGCTTTTCCCCAAGATTGGGCAAAGACTCAAAATACTCTGGGAGCTGCTTACAGTGACAGAATCAAGGGAGAACGGGGTGAGAATATCGAAAAGGCGATCGCATTTTATGAAGCAGCTTTACAAGTTCTCACCCGCGATGCTTTTCCCCAAGATTGGGCTGGGAGTCAAAATAATTTGGCAATTGCTTACATTCACAGAATCAAAGGAGAACAGGGTGAGAATATAGAAAGGGCGATCCAACTTTTTAAAGCAGCTTTACAAGTTCACACTCCCACCGCTTTGCCAATTGACTGTCTGCAAACAGGCAGAAATCTAGGCAATTTAGGAGTTGCAGAAAGTTTGTGGGAAACCGCCATCTTCGGCTACGAAAAAGCCATCCAAGCAGTCGAACAAAGCCGCGACTGGATAACATCCGACAACCGCAAACGAGAAATCATCGCAGAAAATCTCGATGTCTACGAAAAAATGATCCCATCCTGCATCAATCACCAACAATATGACAAAGCCCTGCAAACAATCGAACGCAGCAAATCCCGCTACCTAGTCGAACTCTTCACCAACAGCGAAATCTACCCCAAAACAGCCACCGAAACCGAGAAACAGCAACTCCAAAACCTGCGCCGCCAAATCGCCGCCTCCCAACAACTCCTAGAAACAGAAACCCCATCTCCTCCCCCTCTTTCTCCCCCCCTTACCAAGGGGGGGCCGGGGGGGGTTCCCGAAGACTCTCCCTCACAACGCACAACCCAAACCCGCAGCCTCAGCCCCGAATATTTCCAACAAGAAAAAGACAAACTAGAAACAACATCACAGCAACTAACACAACTGCTGGAACAAATAAAACAGCGAGAACCAGAATTCACCCTAACTCAAAAAGTCGAACCCATCGACATCACCAAATTCCAACAAACCTTAGACACCGAAACAGCAATCATAGAATGGTACATCGGCAATAACTCCAACTCCGACGATAGCTGGGGCGGATCAGCCTTCATCATCACCCGCGACAGCATAAAACCAGTCACATATACCACAACCGAAATAGCCGAATTAGAAACCTGGAAAAACAACTATCTCGACGAATACCGCACCAAAAACACCAACAAAACCTGGCAAAACACCCTATCCCAAAAACTCGAAAAACTCTCAGAAATCCTGCGACTAAACGAGATAATCGCCCACATCCCCCCCAACTGCAAACAACTAATCCTAGTACCCCACCGCTACCTGCACCTATTCCCCCTCCACGCCCTACAATTCACCTCAGAAACCCGATTTCAAGAAAAAACAAACTTTCGCGGCTACCTACTCGACAGTTTCCCCGCAGGCGTGAAATACGCCCCCAGCTTGCAACTGCTGGAACTCGTAAAAAATCGCATCACCACCAGAAAATCCCCCCCACCCAATCAGCAACAACTATTCGCCCTCCAGAATCCCACCGAAGACTTATTCAACGCCGACATGGAAGTAGAAACCATCAAAACCAGATTCAATCCGCATCAAATTTTACTCAAAAAACAAGCCACAAAAACCGCCCTCAACGACAACCGAGAAAACCTCTCAAACGCCAACTACCTGCACTTTTCCTGTCACGGCGTATTCAACTTTGACTATCCGCTGCTGTCATCCCTAGTCTTAGCCGATTCCCTGGAACCGCAAACCTCACCCCCGCCGGCAGAGTCAAATCATCCCGCTGAAAAACAGCCCTATGTCACCCTACGCAGCGGCAGAAAAGCCATCCCAGAAAAATGCCTCACCCTGCGAGAAATCTTTGCCGATTTGCAGTTACCGCAGTGCAGTCTCGTCACACTTTCCGCCTGCGAAACCGGGTTAACCGACTCAACCGCAATGACGGATGAATACATTGGTTTACCCAGCGGTTTCTTGTATGCGGGTAGCATGAATGTTGTCAGCAGTCTGTGGGCAGTCGATGATTTTGCCACGGCAATTTTGATGATTAAATTTTATCAGGAATTGCCGGAGGCAGATTCAGTAGCCCTCGCTTTGAATGCGGCGCAAAACTGGATGCGCGGGGTGAGTATGGAGGATTTTCGAGTTTGGGTAGGATTGTTAAATTTAGATGAAAAATCTAGACAAAGTGTGAAAGATTGGTTAAGTTATATACCCAAGGCTAAGCAGCCTTTTGTTCATCCTAAGTATTGGGCCGCATTTTGTGCTACTGGATATTAGATCGGGTGGGTATTATAATGGTTTTAGGTTAAACCGAAAGGCCGCCAGGGAATGAATTCCCTGGCTAATAGCGAAAGTCCTCTGAAGAGGACTGAAGAGTTATACTTAATTCGAGTTATTCACCTCCTTTATGATTCGGCGGTTACAACCGCTACTTGTTAAACTAAGTCTGCCTCCGCAGACAAGCAAGATAAATGGGGTACTTAAGCTAAATTTGGTATTAGTCCTCTTCAGAGGACTTTCGCTTTGAGGCAGGGAATTCATTCCCTGCCGGACTTCGGGAAAGAGCGTGTTGATTGACACCACTAGCTGACAATGCCCGCCCAAGTAAATCACATTTTATTAACGGAGGATTTTACAGTGAAAATTCACAAAAATATCGCTACCTTTCTCTACTGGCTGAAGGAAGAACCGAGCATTTTCTTGCCGGAAGCATGGCGAGATTTACCCAACTTAGAGGACGAAATAGCAAACTTAGCAGATAATGAATCTTTAATTGCTGAAGCTATCAAAAATTGGTGTATAGAGCGCGACTTGGGAGAACAATTAAGAGATTGTCTGCGGAAAGATTTCGACGATACGGGCGAACCCACCCCAAGTACAACACCGCCGCTAACCAATATCACTCAAACCCTGCGTACCAGCATTGAAGATAGCTACAAAAAACTTCAAGAAAGCGCAGCAAATAATCAATCAGATACCAGCAATGACTCCAACTAGCCAAATCTATGCCCCCAACGTTTATTTATTTGCCTTTCACCTCTGCAACGCCCTAGAATCAGAGTCGAATTTCCCTGTGGAATCCGCCAGTTTGTGGCAGAAGTGCGATGAGATTTTGCAAACTAAATTAGCAGTCAGTACAAAATTTAATGACAGCTATTTCCACAAAAAAGAGGAACCTGTCGGCTTCCGAGTTAACCTAATTAATAAACAACGTGTTGACAACCGCAATTCCCTTGCCTTTGCTAAGGAGATTTCGGTTGAGAATCAGCAAATTCCTGTCAAGGGTTTTGCCCTACCGCTGCGAATTGATGACAGCTATGCCCTGGGTTTAAAAATTTTTGTTCCCGAAAAAGTTAACGGCATTAAAACACCTGCTGTCGATGTTAGCATCTTCAAGGAATTTAATCCCGATAACTGCTTGCTGCCGGATTTCGTGCAGAGTTATTTCGGGCAAACTCTGCTGCTTACGGCTTGGCTGAGTGTCGAACAAAATCAGGCGGCGCGGGCAGATTCGCAGTTTCTCAAAAGTTTAGGCAAACAGTGTCTAGAAAAGTTGATTTCTGGTCAAAATCTGCCCGATTTTTACCGTCAAGGCGAATTGTTCGGTAGCCCGATTTTAGAATACGGCAATCCGAGTCAGCCCGATAGTTACTGCCACGTTATCGTCTGGTTTTTCAACAGTTCGGCAACTGATGAAATCTGGGATGAGACGCGGTACAGCGATTTTATGGATTTGTTTCTGTACCGAAATAAGATTCTTCGCGCTTATCACGACAGCCGCAAGCTTTACGCCGTGACTCGCGAGGAATACAAACAAATTGAACTGGATATTGACAATACTTTTAAGTATTTGCAGCGAGATAAAGCTCAGCAGAGGCAATCGAAAGGTGCGGGTTTAAAACAAGAGGAACTAGAACATCTCGAACGTCAGACAATAGAGATGCCGCCGCGCGCTGTGAAGTATGCCCGAATGCTGATTGATTTGGAGTTTCGCCAAAATACGATCGCCATTAACGCCCAAAATTACCAGAATAAATTAAATGAAATAAGTCTTGACATCAAAGCAGCTAAAAAGTACAATGATAGTGATGCCGATTTAAGTTTCCTCGCAGCATTCAGTAAAGAAACTTGCCCGCAGTTTCAAAGGCAGATTCAAGCAGATTTAGGCTATTTCAAACACGGTTCCGGCTTGCTAGACCAAGCAACCGAGGCAATTAGAGCTATTGTGGCGATCGAAGAAGCTTATCGGGATGCCAAACTAGAGGTAACGATTCAAGCTGTCGGCTTTGGTTTAGGAGTAGCCGGAGTGGTGGCTGGAAGTTCTCCTTATTTAATTAAACAAGACCCGCCGAATCAAATTGTTGCTTTGCCTTTCCTGAAGGTGGGAATTAATTCTTTTGCCTTCGTATTGTTGATTAGTATCGGTGCCGGGGCTCTAGTTTGGGGTGGGGTTGTGTTACTGGCCAAGTCCAAGAATCTACTAGGTAAGTTCAAGAATCTACTCAATAGAAATAAACAGTTGCCCCCGCCCTAATCCCCGTTCCGGGCGGGCAAATCGCCCGCCCCAGAAAAAGATTAGCCTTAATATTGAGGTACAGACGGGTCTACTTCTTCACTCCAAGCAGTAATTCCGCCCTTAACATTAATTCCCTCAATTCCAGCTTCCTTCAAAATCCCCAAAGCCTTCGCAGAACGCCCGCCCATTTTGCAGTGTGCAATCAAGCGGTGGCCGTTCAACAATTCCTTGACCTTAGCGACACCTGCGCCGTGTTCGATATCCGGCAAAGGAACCAAAACAGACCCAGGAATTTGACAAATTTGATACTCATTGGGATTGCGAACATCCAACAATACAAAATCCTTCGCACCGCTGTCGATTAACTGCTTAAGTTCTTTGACAGTCATCTCAGGAATTTGCGGTTGTTCTGCTTTTACTTGATTAAAGCCGCAGAATTCTTCGTAATCGATTAACTTTTCAATTACCGGGCGCACTGGATTAGGCCGCAGTTTCAATTGCCGGAATGTCATATCTAAGGCATTGTAAAGCAACAATCGGCCGCTCAAAGTAGTGCCTTGACCCAAGATAATCTTGATAGCTTCCGTTGCTTGAATGCAGCCAACTACTCCAGGCAATACGCCTAAAACACCGCCTTCGGCACAAGAAGGAACCATCCCAGGAGGCGGGGGCTCCGGGTACAAATCGCGGTAATTCGGGCCGCCTTCGTAGTTGAAAACTGTTGCTTGCCCTTCAAATCGGAAGATGGAACCGTAGACGTTGGGCTTATTCAAAAGCACGCAAACGTCGTTCATCAAATAGCGAGTCGGGAAGTTGTCCGTACCGTCGATAATGATATCGTAAGGAGTGGCAATGTCGATCGCATTTTCGGAACTAACGCGAGTCTCGTACAAATCAACTTGGCAAAAAGGATTAATTTCTAAAATCCGATTTTTAGCCGACTCAATCTTCGGTTTCCCAACCCAAGAAGTGCCGTGAATTACTTGCCGCTGCAAATTGGAATGGTCTACAACATCAAAGTCTACAATCCCAATGCGGCCCACACCGGCGGCTGCTAAATACAGCAGCAGCGGCGAACCGAGGCCTCCTGTACCGATGCAGAGCACACTGGCAGCTTTGAGACGCTTTTGCCCATCCAATCCCACTTCTGGGAGGATCAGGTGGCGAGAGTAGCGTTCGTATTCTTGTTTGTTGAGCTGGATCTCCTCCAGATTAGGATTTAGCATGATATTGTTTGTAGCGCAGATTTTGAATTACATCCTATCTGAATCTTTCGCATTTTTACGTGTTTGTTATTTTTACTAATTATTTCTTAATCTCAGTCGGTTCCACTAGGCGAATTTCCTCTGCTTGAAAGTTCCCCTCTCCGTCAAGACTCCAACTGCGGAGGTCTTCCCAACAGCCTTGTCGGACGGACACAATAATATAAGAGTATTCGGCCCACGCCAATGTCCGATCGCACTCTGAGGGCACTGCGGGACAATCCGGGTGAGAATGATATATACCGATAATATCCAGACTGCGATCGCGCCCATGTTTCATCGCCCGCAACATATCTTCGGGCTTAATAGCATATCTGCGTCGTTCTGTCAATCCTTTTTGTTCAGGCCAATTCTCTTCAGCTTCCCCACTCCAAGCATTTTCAGTCGGCCAAACTTCTACTAAAGTTTTAACATCGCCAGTAACTCGACCGAGCAACAAGCCGCAGCATTCTTCAGGATAAGCGCTTTCGGCGTGGGTGCGGATTGATAAAATTTGAGAGTCGGAAAGTGCGATCGGCTGCATGGGATTTTATTGTAGATTTTATTGTAGATTTTTTTGTAAAGTGCGATTAAGAGCGGGATAGCTACGCTTCACAGGCTTTTTTAAAATTGTGGAACAGGCATCTTGCCTGTTCAATACTGGCTTTTCTGGAAATGTCTATTAATTGGAGGTTCCTGTAGCTGTTTGCAAAACAGTTCTATAAGCAATGACAGCTTCAGTTTGGTTAACATATCCTACATATTGACTCAATACAGAAAAGTCTAACTCAGGCAAAAATTCACTGCTGGAAATTAACTCATAACCCGACTCCCGCAAGTGGTAAATAGAAAATTGATCGTTAGCCCAAAACCAGACTTCAGGAACTTGCAAACCGCGATACACTTCTAGTTTGTCAACTCCACCGCTAGTTAGAGCAATTTCGATCGCAATATCAGGGATTTCTGCAAGTGAACCCAAGCAGTAACACTCATCCGGTTCGGCACCCCGTCTCACAGCTTCGCGGCGAAATGTAGCACTACCGTAACCGTTGAGATTAATTAGCCTTTCAACCGCATAAGTTTCTATCAACCGGGCAATAATTTTTTTAAGCCTTTCATGTTCTGGCGAATTTGTCATAATAATTTCTAACGTTCCTTCCAAGTACGTCATTCTGGGAAATTCATCCACAAACATATCGGAAAGTTGCTCGTATTGCTCCCAAGTCACATCATATAGAATTATGCGCTGTTCAGTCGCTGGAGCGAGAGTTTTGGGATCTAAAAGTAGCATAACTAATTACCTGCACTTAAGATATCTCAACGTTAGATTTTTTCGTTCTTTCTCAACTTCTTCTCTGTGTCCTCTGCGGCCTCTGCGGTTCGTTAAAAAAGTTCCTATATAAATTTAACGAACCGCGAAAACGCTTAGGACACAAAGGAAGAGAACAGAAGGGGAAAAAGAGTTAATTCAATCAAGTCGGAGTTTGCTGCAATTCAGGCCGCTCATCTGGAACGATCGCACCTTCGACAGGACACACCTGCAAACAAATACCGCAGTCAATACAGGTATCAAAATCAATCCAAAACCAATCAGTACCCTTG
This sequence comes from Microcoleus sp. K1-B1, assembly GCF_036704705.1. NCBI lineage: Bacteria > Bacillati > Cyanobacteriota > Cyanophyceae > Oscillatoriales > Microcoleaceae > Microcoleus > Microcoleus sp. K1-B1. Next base: position 40,043 of record NZ_JAUBSH010000050.1, read on the forward strand.
ACATTTTTGCCTGGGCCGGGGTGAATGCAAGCAACCGGACAAGCGCCGACGCAATCAGCAATTCCCTCGCAAATATTCGTAACAATAGTGTGTGCCATAGTGTTCTCTCAAAAGATTTTAGGTAGATAGGGAATTAGCAATTAGCAATTGGCAAAACCTTCTATCAATCAGCAGGATACATAATATCATATCCGGTGATTTTTAACCAATTACCAACTACTAATTACCAATTACCAATTAGGCTAATTTACCGTTTCAATTGTTGGCAATCCTTCGGCATTTACCCAAGCAATTTGAGCAATTCGTCGATCGCGCGCGTATTCCCGCGCCGACTCTGCTGTCTCCCGACTCTCCAAATCTATTTCTACCCGAACTAGGTGCGTAGAGTCTCGGAGTTTGCGAGCGTAAGCAAACGCGGCAGCACTAGCTTCAGGAGTTTGAGCCACAACCAACCAGTCGGTAGCTGGCGTCTGCGTGGGCAATTGCCCCTCTGTCAGCAAAACTTGGTGCAAATCTTCAATATTTAGACAAAACCCGATGCCGGGGGAATTTTGCCCTTGGGGATCGAACAGTCCCAACAGTTGGTCGTAGCGTCCCCCTTGTCCTAAAACTCGCTGTCCTGTCTTGCTGCTGCTGACAACTTCAAACACAATTCCAGTGTAGTAATCAAATGTTTGAATTAAACTCAAATCGAGGTGAATGTGGGATTTGAGATTGGGAATTTTTGACTGGCATTGGTGCAGCAATTCGATCGCCGATTTGAGATTATTTAACGCGGCTTGCTGCGGCAAATCTAAATCCAGCTTGGCAACAATTGGCAACACCTCTTCTGGGCGGCCGCGCAAGTCAAATAATAGCAGTGCTCTTTCTCGCAATTCTGTTGACAGCGGCAAAGTTTCCAAGGCAATTCGATCGAGATTGGCGATCGCCCCCCGAACTTTTTGGCGCACATTTGGCGGAAACGGTTCCAGCAATGTTGCAGTCAAGCCCGCTTCTCCCAAAACCAAATGCCACTCATCAATTTCCAAGCTCTGTAAGCACTCTGACAGCAGCAGCAGCACTTCCGCATCCGCAACCGCCCCCCCCGCGCCGAGCAGCTCTACCCCAGCTTGATAGAACTCCTGTTGCCCGCCTGAGCCAGTATCTGGGCCTTTGCGGAACACGTTAGCGTTGTAGTAGAGGCGCTGAGGCTGCCAGCGAGTCCCGGCCATCCGCATTGCAGCCGCGCGGGCGATGGATGCTGTCAATTCCGGCCGCAAACCAAGTTCTCCATCCTCGGCGTCTTGCAGTTGAATTAAGGTCGATCGGTCGATCGCGCCCCCAGCCATCAAAGTTTCCAGCCTTTCTAGAGTAGAGGTAATAATCCGGTGATAGCCCCAGCGGTGAAAAACCTGCTGCAAGCGCCGTTCGATCGAAATTTTTTGAGCAACGTCAAGGGGCAATAAATCTCTTGCGCCGGATGGGGGTTGGTGAACCATATCAATTTTAGATTTTAGACTTTAGATTTTAGATGGGGCCCAGAAGCTTAGCTTTATGGACGGTGTTAAAGTCGAACCAAGCAAGCTTAACATTCGACTTTAACAAATTAAGGTGTCATATCAATTTTAGATTTTAGATTTTAGATTTTAGATTGGGCTTAGAAGCTTAGCTTTAGGGGACGGTGTTAAAGTCGAAGCAGGCAAGCTTAACATTCGACTTTAACAAATTAAGGCGTCATATCGTTTTCGTTGGCATCGGAATAATTATTTTCCCCGTCAGTGCGATCGTCCCGTTCTTTCTGGAGCATCCGCGATCGCGGGACGATCGCACTGACGGTATAATTCCGATTGTGATCCGATGTGATATCACCAACTCTTGATTCTTTTGAGCGAGATCACTCCACTGCTGAGCAGTTTACCAATTTCTAAATATTCCCGACTCACAACTCACAACTTCTCACTTCTTCTTCCCGCCAAACAAACTTGCAAAAAATCCTGGTTTCTCGTCACCTTTTTTGGCTTTTGCGGAAGCTTGTTCCAGCTTTTTCTTAACCTCCAAAGCCGTCGGTTCTTCAGGATTTGATGCCAAAGCTTTGTTCATCTCAAGTTTAGCCATTGTGGCTTGATTTTGTTCAAGGTAACACATTGCTAACATAGCGTGAGCCTTGCTGTGTTTTGGGGCGTTCTTCAGGGCTTCCCTCAACTCCAAACTTGCTTTAGCGTAATTTTTGCTGTCCATAAATCCTTGAGCTCGGCGGCAATAGGCTTCGATCCGCGGGTCGTCTTTGGGCGGGGGTAGATTTGGGGGTAGATTTGGGGTTGGGGTTGGAACTGGGGTTGGGGGTGGTGGCGGGGGTGGTGGCGGGGTTGCAATGCCTTGGCGCTCTTTTCGCAGCAGGTAAACCATGTTAAGTTCGCTAATTTGATCGATCGCCTCTTGCGTTTCCTTAACTGATTCGTACTGCTTGAGAGCGAGTTTGCTAACTGCTGTTTTGTAAGCTTCTTCCCAATCTTTAGCGGTAGCTAACTGTTTGGCTGCTTCGCTTTCAATTTGCATTTTCGCCTGTTCTTTAACAACGCGCTTGCCGATGGCTGCTAATAGCAGGCTGTATTCTTTGCGATCGCTTTCCTTAGAGAATTTGTTGTAAGCCGGATTGACTACTTTTGACAAAAATTGGTTAGCCCAATCTTTATCGGCTTGGCTTTCAAAAGAGCAAGTATCCGAATGCAACCGGCGGGCGATTTTCATGTAACGCTTGCGGATGTCGTTAAACTCGGCGTCTAAGGGAATTCCCAAAATTGCGTGCTGATCTGTAAAGTCGTACTTGAACAGCCCTTTTGTCATTTCAAAAGACATAACTTTTACTCTTCCTTTCCTGGCTTTTCACTATTCTTTAATGTAGCTTGAGTCAAGGGGTTGTGACCCCCGTACTACCCCCGATCTATTGCTGGGAGGCGCTACTTCCAAGAAGATAAGGGAGGAACTGCTAGCAGTGCGCTGCTGAGTTCGGCGTGTATTTTGCCGTTTGTGGCCAAAACCCGACCTGAGTTCATCTCAAAGGCACTCCCGTCATAAGCTGTAACTTGACCTCCGGCTTCGGAGACGATGACTACACCTGCAGCTACGTCCCAAGGGGAGAGTCCCCGTTCCCAGTATCCGTCCGATCGCCCCATCGCCAGGTGTGCCAAGTCTAGGGATGCGGAACCGCTGCGCCGCACGCCTTGGGTGAGGTGGGTGAGGTGACAGAATTCGGCATAATTATTGTCTGCTGTTTCCCGCCGATCGTATGCAAAGCCAGTGACTAGCAAGCTGGTTCTCAATTCTGAGATTTGGGAAACTTCGATCGGCTTACGGTTGCAGGTTGCTCCCAATCCTTTGCCTGCCCGAAATAATTCGTTATGAAAAGGGTCGTAAATTACTCCTATTTGTGGTATACCGTCGATTAAAAGTCCGATCGACACGGCCCAAAAAGGATATTGGTGAGCATAATTGGTTGTGCCGTCCAAAGGGTCGATCGCCCACAGGTATTTGCTGCTAGCATCTCCTAATTTGCCGGATTCTTCGGCGAGGATGGCGTGGTGGGGTACGTGGCGGCCGAGAATTTCTAAGATGACGGCTTCTGAGGCTTTGTCGGCTTCTGTGACTAAATCGCCCGATCGCCCTTTTTCTTGAATTTTTTCTAATTTTCCGCAGAAAGATTTCAGGACGGAACCGGCGGCTAGGGCTGCTTCGGTGGCTATTTCTAAGAAGTTTTGCAGTTGATTGTCAGTCATTTGTTAGTTGTCAGTTGTTAGTTGTCAGTTGTTAGTTGTTAGTTGTTAGTTGTTAGTTGTCAACCGTCAACAGTCAACAGTCAACCGTCAACCGTCAACCGTCAACCGTCAACAATTCCCTACTGACTATTTCCGATTTTGCTGGCGAAATTCTGCGGGAGTTTGGCGCAAAGCTCGTTCTGGATTCCACAGGCCTTTACCCATGAGTCTCGCCCATTCTTGAGCGTTCACGAGTCGCTGCTGGTATTTGGTGTTGGGCGATCGCACTGAGGCCAGGGCATAACCTTCTTTAACTAGCTGTTCGTTGAGCAAATTTTTATCTTGCCACAAGTAGGCTAGTTTGCGATCGAACTGGTCTTTGCCTTCGATGTCTGATTCTAACAATACCTGTTTTCCCCCAATTAGCTGTTCTAGTCTTTGTTTGGCTGCTTCTCCCCAAGGCTGCTGTTTTAAATCCGGCGCATCAATACCAATCAGCCTGATTTGTTCTAATAAGGCTATTTTGTCGGCTGTACTGATAACTTCGATGGTTTGGCCGCTGATGGCCCTTTCTACTTTAGCGATCGTACCTTGGGGCATTTCTGGTTTTTGGCAGCTAGCTAACAACAGACAAAGGGCGATCGCAAATAACCGATAAAGCATGGATAATTGGTAGTTGATAATTTATCAAATTGCCTCACTCTTCATCCAAGGGTAAACCGGCTTTAACTTTACCTTTGCCGAAGTAGCGGCCGAATTGCAGTTCGTACACTTCGTCTTCGTCTTGCGTCTCTACCTCGATGTTGGAACGGGGATAGCTGACGCACAGCAGGGCATAACCTTCTTTTTGCAGTTCCACAGAAAGCCCCATTGCTTCTGGCTGGTGCAGTTCCCCCGACTTGACGCGCACCGCACAGGCGGTACAAGCGCCGTTGCGGCAGGAAAAGGGCAATTCTACTCCTTGGTTTTCGGCGCTTTGCAGGATGTAGCGGTCTTCGGGTACTCGCACAGTGTGGCGATCGCCTGTCTGTCTGTTATGAATTTTAATTGTGTAAGAGCGAGTCATGGAATTTTAGATTTTAGATTTTAGATTTTAGATTGGGGTTGGCGGGGCAATATCCTTGAAATGAATGGGTTTGCGACACAGGGAGGAGAATCCAAGGCTGCCCCTTTCACACCCTACCCACATTAAACAGTAAATTTATGCCGTTACCCCTTCCCAAATCAGATTTGTTCTGCTAAGATAGCTTAGCTGTGGCTAAATGAATTAATTTAGTCCTGGAGAGGTGGCCGAGCGGTTGAAGGCGCACGCCTGGAAAGTGTGTTTAGGGCAACTTAACGAGGGTTCGAATCCCTCCCTCTCCGTTAAACAAGCTGTTTAGGCAAAAAAACAGCCTGCAACAAAAATCTCTGATATGAGATAAATACTTTGATTAGAGCGAGATCCCTTGAATTCTTTTAGACAAATCAAGGGATCTCGCTTTTCAATGTTTGAGTGTAAATTACGGGCGATCGCCGGGAAAAACACGCCCCGATATAATGCCAATAGTAGAAAACCATAAGCTGTTGCGGCATTTAAATTGTATGTCAAAAAAAATCAAAGTCTTGTGGGGAGTAGGGGTTGGGCGGCCCGCCCGCCCTGAATATACAATTTAAATGCGCGACAGCTTAGTGACCTACACCAATCGCAGCGATATGGTGTATCGGCTAAACTCAGCCTTACCATTCCCTGGGAATCTCCCATACATTCGACCATCTTTTTGAGCAGTTCGCTGTCGCTGGGATTGAAAGTTGCCAGCGCCATTTGCTCCCTCACCGTTTGCAGCAAAGCGTCGCTTTCTGCTGGATCAATTGCTGTTTGAATATCAGTCGGGGAATTTGAGATTTTAAATTTTAGATTTTAGATTGAGGTAATTTATATCGAACTTAGCATCAGCGAGATTTGCCCCTCTGAACGAAGTACCCTCAGCATTTCCAATCTCTCGAACAATAGCCGAGAAAGACACAAACGCAAACCAAAGATACAGCAGCGACAGCAAACCGAAACACATACCCCAAAACAGTTTGTGAGTGCTCAGAAAAGCGCTCGCCGTTGCACTGAACAAAAAAGCCCCTGCGTAAGTCGCCACACTTCCAGCCGAGGCGATCGCCACCTGTGAAAATTGGCTACGAATCCGGGAATGCACCAAAAACATTAACACCCCGCCGATCGACATTCCAGCAAGAGCAGCCTGGGAATTATTATTAGTTGCAGTGCCAGCATAGAAAAATCCCAACAAAGCTCCTGATAGAATAGCAGAAATTGTTCGTGCCAATCTACCCGCTTTTGAGGTTTTTGGCTGTTTGCTGGCGATCGCCGAAGCGAAGCCAGCAGCGCTCAAAACCCCGTACAGCAACAGAACAAAAGGCCAACTGCCAGATCCCGGTAATTGTCCTTGAGTTCCCAAAATCAGTCGAGTCAGAACATCGCCCACAACCAAACAAATCGCGATCGCCCCACCACTCAAAACAGCTATCTGTCGCCGAGAAAGCCCGATTTTCGCACCGATAAAATTCGCACCCGCTAACTGAGCATTTCTAAAATTGCAGCCTCGAACATCCGCACCGCTGAAATCAGCACCGTTAAGAACTTGTCCTTGGAACGATCGATTTCGTAAAATTTGATTGCTAAAATTATTGGAATCCGAATACTTCATATTAGTACAGGATGCTTGAAAATATATAAATCTGTCAGTGTTTTCGTCCCCAATTTCCAATCTAAAATGGTATGACTTATCGACCCACGATCAAACAAATTTGGCAGATTCTCGGTCTCGGAATATTGCTCGCACCAATACTACTTTACAACATTCCCTACTTTTTGCGTCCCGAACAAACAAACGAAGCCCGATCGCTCTTTCAAGGAATAGCCTACCGCAGGGAATTTCGGACTAATCCGCGTCCCACCCTAATTCACATTGTTAGCATCGACCTAAAAGCGCCGGGAATAGGAATTTTTGTCACTCCCGGAAACCCAACACCCGATTTAACAGAAACCAATGCCCGCACCGCTACTGAATTCCTGAAAGAATTTAAATTGCAATTAGCAGTCAACGGCAATTTTTTTTATCCCTGCATCGAGGAAGCACCTTGGGATTACTATCCCCGCAGTGGCGATCGAGTAAATAATGTCGGACAAGCCATTGCCAAAAGCCAAGCTTATTCTCAACCAAATCCAGGCTTTCCCGCCCTTTGTTTTGATGCCAAAAACCGCGCTCAAATAATCGAAAACGGCACTTGTCCTGCGGGAACAGCCTATGCAGTTGCCGGAGATACTTTGCTGGTTAAAAATGGCAAACCCGTAGCACAAAGTCAGGAAGAACGCAAACAGGATAAACCCTATCCCCGTGCAGCCGCGGCGATCGACAAAACAGGCGACAAGTTGTGGTTAATTCTGGCAGACGGCAAGCAGAGGCTTTACAGTGAAGGGCTGAAATTGAGCGAAATAACTGAGATTTCGATGCAGTTGGGAGCCGAGACAGTGCTAAATTTAGATGGTGGCGGGTCCGTAACTTTTGCAGTAGCATCGCCGTCAGGAGCGAAACTGTTAAATGCTCCGATTCAGAATAAAATTCCCATGCAGGAACGTCCCATTGCCAATCATTTAGGATTTTATGCGCGGGAAAACTAGGGTTTAAGATTACGTACGATCTTATCTCCGAAATTAGGGGTCAAAAAATGATTATATTCAGCACCGCGCCCAAGCCGCTGCTTGTAAAAAATCCACTTTAAAACCTGGCGGGGTGACAACTCCGCCGCAACCGAGATAGAGTGAGGTGTTGACCAACTTGTGGTAAAAAAAGATAGGTC
>NZ_JAUBSH010000051.1:0-46692 GCF_036704705.1 Microcoleus sp. K1-B1
TCTCAACTCCTACTGAGATTTACGTCCTCATTATTATACATGATTTGTGATTTACAATTCATTTGCGATCGCTATATTGGGTCTACCCGTCCAATAAACAAATTGTTCTTAATTGGCTCGGTATAGGCTCAGCTATGGGAGAAGGATTTATACCATCAAGTAGTTTGCTTAAGTTTTTTCCCCTGGCTTTTTGGATAGTTTGGGACAAACCAGCTTCTTTCCCAATAAGTTTCCCACGGATCTCCAAAGACAAATTTAAAGGTTTGGATGAAACCTGCGAATTAATACTTGACTTGCGAAATATACCACCTCTTGACTATCCAGAAAATCCTGGTGAGGGTAGGTTTATTATGTACCGTGAGCAATCAACTTTCGTAGCACAACCGAAAAAAAGAAAAGGATTTGGGGATCTGTAAGTTGGCTATTTTAGCTTCAACTCTTGTTGCTAGCCTTTCAAATTGTGAGAATTTAGGTGTTGAGAAACTTTTGAACTGCAGAGAATCAAGGTCATAGAGTCTCCTGATGTGACGCATCTTAGATTTCGCGTTGTAAGGTAAAATTCACCCGTCTCCACGCCGGTTCGACGCACTAAGCAAGGAAGCCTAACAATTCAAATCCAGCTTACGGTAGCAAGTCGCTGATGTTGAGTTCGAGCCTATCTGCCACGATCGACTATGCCGTTAGCCTGCCTACTACACAAAAGCTCGATCGCTAAATTCGATCGCTCCGGCTCTCGGTGTCATGCCCGTAAATTGCCGAAACTCTGTCCTGCGAATGACTGTGGCTGTTGAACCCACACCAATACGGCAATGTCCATAATCGATCGCTCTTTTTATTTCAACAACTGCTTCTCCCGTTTTACCCGTTGCGCGATCGGGTATTGATCAGAAGTCGTGTCGCTCGACTGGTTAAAAAGATGAGCTAAAAGTCCGTTAAGGTTATCTGTTTTCAGCCGATATTAGGCAAGCAAAATCGTTGGCTTGGTTGGTAAGTGCCAGCGATCGCCGATCGGTATAACACATCACTGCAACCGACCTTATGCTAAGTTATTTTTGGAATGAGAAGCGATCGACCGCGCCAGCAGAAAAGGAGGATCTACAAAAATGGGTAAAGGCAGGTTAGAAGCATTCAGCGATGGTGTAATCGCCATTCTCATCACCATTATGGTGCTGGAATTGAAAGTACCCCATGAAGCTGATTTAGCTGCGCTGCGTCCGCTAGTTCCAGTATTTCTGAGCTATCTACTCAGTTTTATTTACCTTGGTATCTACTGGAACAACCACCATCACTTGTTACAAGCCGCTCGGCAGGTCAATGGTAATGTGTTGTGGGCTAATTTGCATCTGCTGTTCTGGTTGTCACTGATTCCCTTTGTCACTGCCTGGACAGGCGAGAACCACTTCGCGGCCTGGCCAGTTGCGCTTTATGGCACAGTGCTGTTGTTGGCGGCGATCGCTTACTTCATTCTTACTCGTGTTCTTATTTCTCACCACGGTAAAGATTCTACTCTAGCAATTGCACTTGGGCGAGACTTGAAGGGTAAAGTATCAGTGGTGATTTATACCGTAGCAATCCTGCTTTCCTTTGTAAACTCATGGTTGGCTTTCATGCTGTATGTTTTAGTTGCAATAATGTGGCTTATCCCCGATCGGCGTATTGAGAAAACTCTGAATTAGTGAAGAATATTAGGGATAGTTGAACGCTCATTTTTCTCCTTATCAATTACCAATTATAAATTACAAAATGACGATTTTCATGCACACAGCGAGATCGATACCCTAGTTACTTTTGCCCCCACAGCCAACTGGGGTTTACTTGATCGCGCCCAAATGCAAGAAGAACTCGAAGCACTGCTAAGTAGACGAGTCGATCTAATCAGTAAACGGGCGATCGATCGCAGCTCCAACTGGATTCGCCGTCAAGAAATTCTCTCTACTGCTCAAACTATTTATGTCAAATAACCGCACTCGCGCTTCCTTAATCGATCGCTCTCGAAAATTTCAACAATTGCTTTGCCCGTTTTACCCGTTGGGCGATCGAATATTGTTAGGGAGATGTGCCGCTCAACTGCTTCAACAGATGGCTAAAATGAAATTGACTCATGCCCAGCAATTGAGCTAAATCTGCAAGCTTAATAGCTTGATTCAGATGTTCGTTGATGTACTCGGTTTGCCTTTCTGGTTTTATTGTGCTTCGCCAGTATGATCACTATCTCTGGAGTGCTTTTGAGAACTGGCATTGCAAGCCCTAGCTTGATTGTGCCTAGATAGCAATCACTTTTGAAGTCATTGTAGAAATATAAAGTTTTAATTTTAATAATTTCCCTGACTTTACTTCGCTTGGTGTCCAACTTAAACATTTAACAGACAGCCACCACCTTGACCTGGCTGGCAGTACGCACCTTACTTGTATCTAGAGACGGGTTGTTTCAACAAAATCTTCTCTACCTTTAGGAAGAGATAAACCTGCCCTGATCTCAATGCCAAAAAAATAATGTTTTGAGTAAAAAGGCGGGGGTGGAAAGTACGAATGCAGATTGTAGGGTTTCCTTGCCTGTCATTCCCAAGTGCGATCGCCGAAGATAAGAGTATAGAAATTAAACGGCTGGTTTTCACCCGCCCTTACACAAAATGAACTCACAAATAGAACAACAAGTAACAATTCTACAAGACGAAACTGCAGCGGCCGGGAATTCAGCCAACCCAACAGTTGAAACTCATGTATTCACATCAGAATTTGTAACAGAGGAAAAAGTCAGAGTGGAAGAATTTAAGATTAGCGGCGACAGCCTAATTGCTAAAGTCAAAGAACTAATTCAGCAAGGAAAACTCCGCCGCCTCGTCATCAAAAACTCGCAAGGGCGGACTTTGGCAGACATTCCGCTGATGGCGGGATTGGTGGGCGGCGTTGCAGGATCAGTAGTCTTTCCAATTGCTGCTGTACTTGCTACAGTGGGGGCAGTTGCGGCTCATTTGACTGTAGCCATCGAGCGCAAAGAATAGTCCTTAGTAATTGAAAATCTTCTCTTCAAGTCCGCGAAGGCGGACTTTGTTTGTTTAGTAGCGATTTCAATCGCCGAATTGTCTGATCAACGTAACTTCTCCGGTACACTCGCCGCAGGTTGGTCTAAATAATTGTAAACAATCCGCGAAATTCGACGGACAAAATCTCTCACAATCGGGTCATTGTAAGGACGTTTGACAAAGATTGCCGCTAAATAACGCTTACCGTTGGGCATATCAATAATTCCAGCATCGCCAACTACAAAGCCGATATCTCCAGTTTTGTCAGCAATAACTGCTCCCGGCCCCAAACCGGAAGGCAAAAGCGTTCTAGTTGTTGTGTGCCGCAATAATTCTAAAGCCTGTTCTCGGCTCGATTCAGAAACTAATTTATCGCGAGACAGCATCGCCAGCAACTTTACCATATCCACAGAACTTGTTGTATTTGTTCCTTGAAAATCGCCGAGCCAATTCCGAATCCTCGTATCAGTTAATCCCCAAGTGCGAAAACGCTCGTTGAGTTTAGCAATCCCCCCCAAACGTTCAATAATCATATTGGTGGCAGTATTGTCGCTGATGGTAATCATTTTATCTACGGTTTCTCTGATGCTAAACCGAGTGCCATTTGGTCTGTCTTGCATAGTTCCAGAACCGCTGGCTACTAAGTCGGACTTCATAACTAATGTTTCGTCTAGGCTAACTTTGCCTGCGTCTACATCTTGATAAAAAGCAATCAGAATTGGTAGTTTGATGGTACTGGCGGCCGGAAATACTCGATCGCCCTTGATATCCAAATAGTTTCCTGTATCTAAATCCAGAAAAAACATTCCGGCGCTCAGGGATCTATACTGTGCGATCGCACTTTCGATTTGAGGCTTGATGGCTGTCATTTCCGAGCCTGTTGACATCGCCAAATCAGTGGAATAGTTTCTCTGCTTTCCCGGCGAAACAGTGGGCGTAACTTGACCGGCTGCTTGTTCTATGCGGGTAATAGCTGTTGGGATCAAAGACTCGTTCCCCGCTATCTGCTCGGGATTTGGCAACTGAAAAGACCAGCGCGTGGCAGATTCTCTAATGACTCGGACTTTTTGCGGGTCTAACTTATAACCGGGAGTTAATTGTATCACTAACCTGGTAGTTTCCGTGTCAAACTGCCCGACTCTAATTTGTTGAATAGCTGAGTTGTAGCTTTGAGGAGTTTCGGGATAGTCCAAGACTATTCCCGGTAAATCAATTACTAAGCGGGTGGGATTAGCAATTAGTTTAACTTGCGGCTGAACTCCTGAATCTGTGGTTAAATTGAGCTGATTTTTGCTTGCCTCGAAGTGCCAAGATGTTAGTTTATCAGCTTTTGCGGGCAGGGCGATCGAGAAAAGACTAAGGGCGGCCGGCAACAGCCATCGAAGTTTTAGAGTCATGTTTGAAGAGAAAGAGTTTAACGGCTGCAACGAGAAAGCGGGTGGAAAAACGTTCTCAACCGCTTCCGAGGCGAAGCACCTAGCATCATACAGTCAACTTTTGCCCGCAGCCGTATTTCTTTTATTTTCTTTGAGAGTATTCCGTTTCCCGGACTGCTATCAAATCCGGTTCTATTACCCCTTTTTCTCCCAGTCTCGCCCCGGCAGACAAAACTTTGTACACTGGCGGATTCTCTTGGCAGAATTCTTGTTTTGTAGGCACAAATTTTATTCACCTGAGATGAGTTCAAGTTAGGCGACTTCCCGATTTCTAGCATCTTCGAGCGAGTCGATCGCGGCTTTGAGAAAAACTTTTCCTTTAGCAACAAATCGGCGATCGCTCAAAGGATCGTAAGCTTCCCAATTACCGCTAACTTCGCGATCGCGCCACAAAAACCAGCAGCGGTAGATTTCCCCACTATCTATATCATCGCACAAAGCCAGCCAATCATCCCCCGTGAGAGCGCTGGCATCTAATGCTACCAATTCCATCCACGCAAGTGCAGTGCAGGCATCGATGGCCTCAACATCAACGGAGTCAGATTTTGTAGCTAGAGGTTGTGGCGAACACAGTGTAGACTTCATAATTTCTCCTTAATTAAATGAATGAATTTGCCTATTTATGGAACTGACCCGGTACGCCAAGTGGAAAAACTGTGTTTTGATAAATTTCTGGTTCGTCAAATTTACCAGCGGCTGATGCTTCTGTTAAATTATTAAGTGTATTAATTGTGAAAATGGCGGCGGTTCCCAAAGCGGCCATTGCCAGTCTGTGTAAGATTTTGCTCATTTGGCTGCTCCTTTTTTGCTTGGTGTATCTACTCTAAAAAGTTAAGTGGTGATTAGCGGCGGAGATTGGGGAGTTAAGAAAAACTTTTTATCCTAAAATATATTCAACTGTTGAAGCCGTTATCAGGACAGAGTTTGAGGAGTCGATCTCCCCAAAAACCTCTCCAAGTAAAATCCCTTAAATTCCGGCTGGCTGATTATCTTCCTTAAAATCGCCCAAAATAGGGACTTAAGGCGTTAAAATTTCTAGATTCGTTCCCCTTTCAGTGCAAGCGAAGTGCTCAAGTCAAAACGCGATCGTGGTCGCATTCTCACTGCCTCTGGCTTAAAGAAACTTAACGAGGCGCTCCAAGAATGGTCTGACCGACATAACATTAGAGGTACTCTGACGGAAATCGAGGCTGAATCTGGCGTTGGTGCCGATACAGTTAGCAAAATTAAGCAGGGTAGAGAAGGTGCGGATTTGAGTAAAATTCGACAGTTGTTCGCGGCTTTTGAAATGACTCTGGCTGCTAGCGACCATCGATCGGCTAAACTTGAAGAACCGGAAAATTTAGACGAGCTGGACAATTTGGCGGGGGAAACCGCCAGCAGCAGAATTGTTAAAGTATTTGTCAGTTATCGCAGCGCCGAACCCGATCGCGAGTTGGGAAAACAGTTGGAAATAGCCTTAAGCGCGATCGGTCATACAGTTTTCACAGCCGAAAATAACATTAGATTGGGAGATAATTGGTTCGATCGCATTAATTTATTCCTCCACGAATGCGATTATTTGCTGCTACTGTTGCCGCCAACGGAAAACCAAAGCGAACTACTAACATATCAAGTTCAGCAAGCAAAAGAACTGCAAGACTCCCGCCCAGACAGAAAACCAATAATTCTCCCCATCCGCGTCGGTTTTCCCCTCAACACGCCTCTCAATCACGATTTGCGGGGCTATCTGTACCGCATCAAACAGAGGGAATGGAAAACCACCGCCGACACTCCAATTATTATCGAAGAAGTTCTGAATTTGTTGGCCGAAAAACCCGCACCAGTCACAGAAGAAACGGAACAATTCACACAAAAACAGCTATTAGAAATTAGCAGCGACGAAATACCTCTACCCGCCGCAGAACCTGAATTACCGGGAGGACAAGTCGATGTCGCTTCTCAATTTTACGTAGAACGCCAGCCCATCGAAGAACGCTGCTACCAAACTATTGTGCAGCCCAGCGCGTTAATTAGAATCAAAGCGCCGAGACAAATGGGCAAAACTTCCTTGATGGCAAGAATTTTGCATCACGGAACCCGTCAAGGTTATTGCACAGTGCCGCTAACTTTTCAGTTAGTAGATAAAGGCGTATTTGCCAACTTAGATAAGTTCTTAAAGTGGTTTTGTGCTTACGTCGGCCGCGAGTTGCACTTACCAAATCAATTAGACGATTATTGGGACGAGATTTTTGGCAGCAAAGTCAACTGCAAAGATTACTTTGAAAAATACATTTTACCGCAAATCGACAGTCCTTTAATTTTAGGATTAGACGAAATCGATCGCGTTTTTCAATATCCCGACATTGCCGAAGACTTTTTAGGACTGCTGCGGGCGTGGCACGAAGAATCGAAGCGGCGGGACATCTGGAAAAAACTGCGATTAATTGTAGTTCACTCCACCGAAGTTTACATTCCGATGAACATCAATCAATCGCCTTTCAACGTCGGACTGCCAGTAGATTTACCGGAATTCAACGATCAGCAAATACAAGATTTAGCAGCGCGCCACAACTTAAATTGGTCGGATGCAGAAGTTAAGGCATTAACGGCAATTATCGGCGGACATCCGTATTTAGTGCGAGTTGCATTATATCACATTTCGCGATCGGGTTTGACACTCGATGAATTAAAAGAAACTGCGATCGCAGATGCGGGAATTTACAGCGACCATTTGCGCCGGCAGTTGTGGAATTTGGAAGAATATCCAGAGTTGGCGCAGGGGATGAGAGAGATTGTGGCGGCGGATTCTCCGGTGCCATTAAAGGCAATGCAGGCGTTTAAATTAGACAGTTTGGGGTTGGTGAAATTGCATGGTAACGAGTGCGTGCCCCGGTGCGAACTATACCGACAATATTTTCGATCGCACTTGAGCGCGATCGTGTAAAATTTGGTGCGTAAGTGCGGTAAGTAATAATTAGGCGAATGATACCCATGAACGATATTTTTTTGATAACATCCGATAATTGGCTAGATTGGATAACCGTGTTTGGTTATCTAGCCTTTACAGCTTTCATTGCATGGCGCGTGTTCACCACAAAGTAGATATATCATCAACTTAGAGTCTTCTTCTTCTGTCTTGCTTCGCGTCCTTAGCGCCTTCGCGGTTCGTTAAATAAACAGTAAAATAAGAGAAAAATTAACACGGCTATACAGTTATGTCGCCCGTCGAAAATGTAGCAGCAATTCCGAACGATCTGATTTTGCGCTTGAGAATCGAGCAGTATCATGCGATAATTCAAGCTGGCATTCTCACGGATGATGACTCTGTAGAATTGCTGGAAGCTTGGCTGGTTTTCAAAAGACCCAAAAATCCACCGCATCGAGTCACAACTCGTCTTGTCACAACAGCTTTAGAGAATATTTTACCCCCTGGTTAGTATGTCGATTCCCAAGAACTGATAACGCTATTCAATAGCGAACCCGAACCTGATATAGTGGTTGTCCGAGGGGGTACGCGGCAGTCTCTCGATCGGCATCCGGGCTCTGAAGATATTGCCCTGATTATTGAAGTATCTGATACGACGGTTCACCGCGATCGAACGGTCAAAAAACGGATTTATGCCCGCGCTGGAATTGCGATTTATGGGATGGTGAATCTTGTTGAAGGACTGGTTGAGGTGTACTCTCAACCTCCTGTTGAAGTTGACCCGTCCGATGACAGTCAAAGGTTAGATTTTGGGCGATCGGCTGTTATACCGATTATTATTGAAGGGATAGAAATTGGGGCGCTCGCACAAATTTTTCTTTTACCTTGAAATAACTTGAATATCGTGTCACTCCTAAACTTGTAGGGTGCGTTAGATGAAGTCTTAGAGAGATTTTTTAGGGTTGTATTTAGATAGAATCCTCTCATAGATTTCATAATTCTCTTGATCGAAACAGCAAAAAATTACTTTTGGAGAACCACCATTATTTTGTATATATTCCGAGCATACCTTCACTGCAATCTCACCTGCTAGAGCTTTAGGATAGCTGTAAATGCCGGTGCTGATGCAAGGAAATGCCAAACTCTCAAACTCTCGCTCTGTGGCAATCTGCATACACTTACGGTAACACTCAGCTAAGAGTTCCGGTTCTCCATCATTACCCTTCCGCCATACTGGGCCTACTGTGTGGATGACGAAGCGTGCAGGCAATTTATATCCCTTAGTTAGTTTAGCATCTCCAGTATTACATCCTCCAAGTAATCGGCATTCTTCAAAAAGTTCCGATCCTGCTGCTCTGTGTATTGCTCCATCTACTCCACCACCACCAAGTAAGCTGCTATTTGCAGCATTCACTATCGCATCAACTTCGAGTTTTGTGATGTCACCCAAAATAACTTTCATATTCTACAATAGTAAACTGTAGACAAGTTTAGCACAGAAACTCGTTATCTAGTCTTGCTCTCTCAACTTTCGCAAAATCGGAATTTGCTCTAACTGTTCCGGTCGTATATTATCCCAGTTTAACCCTTTCGGGCGCGGATAAATTGTATTAGTCTCAATCACCTCCTGGGCAGTAACAATCCAATTCAACGCCCAATCGTGAGCTTGCATTGGTAAACGCGAATCTGCAACTATTTGCAAAGGATGCACTGTTGTGACAAGTGGCGTATCGATTTGTACTAACCCGAATTCTGTCAACATAGCCAATTCCAAATCGGCAAAACCTGCACCTTTCCCGGTTCTTCCACCGCCCGACCCTGCTGCTACGCAGCCGACTATTACTAAATCAATTGGCTCCATTTCTGCAAAACTTACCAATTTTCCGCAAGTCAGTGCTTTGCGGGCGATCGCACTTTCGGCAATAGATATATTTTGCCGCTGCAAGTCCTCAGCAGTTAACTCTACAAAACAGCGATCGTCTGTCAATCGCGGTACTGCCATATACAGGCGCTTTCCATCTTGCAAAGCTCGCATCCGCACCGGAATTTGCGCCGAATCTGGATTGCACTTAATCGTTTTTGCTTGTTGCCATATTGGTAAAGTTGCCAATCTTTCGGCAGCCAAATCAGCACCGACAAAGTTGGGAATATGACCGAACGGATTGCCAATAGATGCGGCTTGGTGCTTCAGCAAAGACCAAATTTCCGCTCTTAAGTAGTCTTTGTCTGGGTGATATCCACTCCAATCAGTTTTCATACTGTATTGTGCTACAATTTATCATACAGAATTATGCTTTAATACCGCCTCACTTCTTCAGTCCGCGAAGGCGGATTTTGTTTGTATAGTAGCGGTTTCAACCGCCGAATAACTTATATGAATTTTACCACAAAGCCCAGTTACTATCAAGTCGGCGGCAGTCTCACCAATAACGCTCCCAATTATGTGAAGCGGCAAGCCGACGACGACCTTTATAACGGATTGAAAGCCGGAGAATTTTGCTATGTTTTGAATTCCCGGCAAATGGGCAAATCTAGCTTGCAGGTGCGGACAATTCAGCGGCTGAGAAATGAAGGAATTGCTTGTGCTGCGATCGACATTTCGGAAATTGGCAACCGCGGCGTCACTCCCGAACAGTGGTATGCTGGTTTGCTACGCATTCTCGAAAATAACTTTAACCTATCGGATATTGTCAACGTGCGGACTTGGTGGCGCGATCGCAATTTTTTAACTCCGGTTCAAAGATTGAGCGAATTCATCGAAACCGTACTGCTACCCAACATTTCCAGCAATATTGTCATTTTTATTGACGAAATCGACAGCATTCTCGCCCTAGATTTTCCCGCCGACGATTTTTTAGCCTTAATTCGATCGTGCTACAACAAGCGCGCCAACAATTCAGAGTTTGATCGCCTAACTTGGGCCCTTTTAGGTGTAGCATCGCCGACGGATTTGTGCCGCGAGCAAAATGCCAGCAGCAATACCCCTTTTAATATTGGCAAGGCGATCGAATTAACTGGTTTTGACGAAACAGAAGCTCAACCGCTAGCAGAGGGGTTGGCCGACCTTACAGACAGCCCTCATGAAGTTTTGAGAGATGTTTTGTATTGGACTGGCGGGCAGCCTTTTTTGACTCAAAAGCTGTGCAAACTTCTCTTTGAAAATGCCGAATTAGTCCAGAATTCCAAAGAGTGGGTGGAGAAAGTAGTCCGCTTGAAAATTGTGGAAAATTGGGAAACTCAAGATGTGCCAGAACATTTGTCCACAATTCGCGATCGGCTTTTCAAAGAAAACCAGCGCATTGTCAGGAGACTAGGATTATATCAGCAAATTTTAGAGCAAACTGAAATTGTCCCCGATGGTAGTGCCGAACAAATGGAGTTGCGCTTAAGCGGATTAATCGTTAAGCGCGGGGAAAAATTAACAATTTCTAATCCGATTTATGAAGCTGTATTTAACAAAGAGTTAATTGAAGAAAAATTAGAAAAACTTTCGCCTTACTCGGAAGCGATCAAAGTCTGGCTAAATTCTAGCTGTGAAGATGATTCCCAACTGTTGCGAGGGGATGATTTGCAGTCAGCATTAGTTTGGGCGGCAGGAAAAAGTTTGAGAAACGAAGATTTTCAGTTTTTGACTGCCAGCCAGAAAGTTATTTTGAGCGACCAAAATCAACTGCTACGTTCAGCTACACTCGAAACCAAAAAAGCTGTCTGTGATGCCGAAAAAGCTTGGAGTGAAGCTGACTCTGCCAAACAAAAAGCCAAACAGTGGATCGGCATCGGTTCTGCGGTACTGGCAGCATCGTTACTGACAGCGATCGGCTTTTCAACTCTTGCTTACCAGCGGTTTAAACTAGCACAAGCAAGTATTGAAATCGAACAAAATGGCAGCGATGCTTTATTGTTAGCGGTATCTCAAAAAACCGAAAATACCGAAGCTTTATCAGAAGCTTTACTGAGGGCGATCGCCTCCGGCAAAAAATTAAGAACCTTGGTTCAAAACCAACCTAAGCTAGAACAATACCCGGCAACTAGACCGCTGTTATCGTTACAAATAATTCTAGATAAAATTAGCGAAGCACAGCCGATTCAATCCTCATTAAGTCCGCCAAGAAAGATAACGTGGCAAGCTCATAAAAGTGCCGTTACCAGCGTCAATTTTAGCCCAAACAGGCAGATTTTAGCAACCGCAGGAATAGACGATAAAGTTCGGATTTGGAACTTTTCCGGGCAAAAAATTGCTGAATGGAAAGCTTTGCAGCAGTCAGTTAACATGGTAAACTTTAGCCCCAATGGTAATTTTTTAGCTACCGCAGGAAGGGACAGCACAGTTAAAATCTGGAATTTATCAGGTAAAAATATTGCTACTTTGAAAGGAATTCAAGGCTCTGTTACCAGCATCAGTTTTAGCCCCGAAGGAAAGTTATTAGCGGCGGCAGGGATAGACAGCTATGCTGCAATTTGGCAATTGTCAAAACAGCCACAATTAGTATCGCCTAGCCTGAAACTCCCAGGTCACAACGGCTTAGTGAGGAGCGTAAATTTTAGTCCGAACGGCGATTTCATAACGACTTTAGATGGCAAATCTACAGTGCGACTTTGGAATTTGTCGGGCAAGCTGAAAAAAACACTGCCTATTCAGGCAATTGGGATCAGTTTCACTCCGGCTCAACACCAGTATCGCTTTGCTACAGTAACATTGAATGGCAAAGTTGGGCTGTGGAATCTGTCAGAAAAAGAATTAGTTAAGGAATTTCAAACCTTGCATTTTGATGCGAAATCAATTAGTTTTAGTCCCGACGGAGAACGGCTGGCTACAGTGGGAATTGACAAGACAGTGCGACTGTGGAATTTAGCGGGACGGCAGGTTGCTCAATTTGAGTTCGAGGAGAATGTTGTTAGTGTCAGTTGGAGTCGAGACGGAAAACAAATTGCTGTAGCTGGAAGCAACGGCACTGTATGGTTGAGGCAGGTTGAAGGGTTAGAAGAATTGCTGAAGCAAAGCTGCAATTTTTTCGCCACTCAACCGAAGTATTTTACCAGAGTTTCAACTATCTGCAAGTAGGGACACGGCAATGCCCAAAGCGTGTCAACTTAAGCTGTCAGCCCGCCAAGTCCGTTAGTCATCCATCAAGTCCGCTAGGGGTTGAAACCCCTGTCTAATAGCGAAAGTCCTCTCAAAGAGGACTGAAGAGAAGAATCTCCACTCATTAGTCCTCTTTTAGAGGACTTTAGCTTTGAGGCAGGGGTTTCAACCCCTGCCTATTGGTTGTACCTTAAGTTGACACCTATGGGCATTGCCATGTCCTACCCGTAGCTAATGAGTTATGATTATCAATTTACTTTAACAGGCGAAACACTTACATTAGGATTTGTAACTCTTTTTAAGAGTTCTTGTCGGGCTTGTTCGGGATTTTGACCTTTGGGTACTTGATATAATAATCTACAGGAACCGTCTTGAGGATTAGCTGCACAAATAATTAGTTGACCTGTGGACGATGCACCTGCTGTGACAATATTATCCCAGCTTCCTTGCGGTTGCGAGTTGTTGAGAATTCCTGAGACTCTGGTACACCGAGTAATCGCATCTTCTCCTGATTCATTGAAATAGTTATCAGCTAGCCACAAAATAACGGGAATATTTTTGCCTTGTTGGACAGCAATTGTAGCTGGGCGGCCGCCAGCAGCGCCGCAGAAAAATGAAGGCGCTTGGGCAAAGGCGGGACTGTTTGCTAAAATCGGAGCAGCAAGGGCAATAATTGACGCGCTAAAAGCTGACTTTAAGAGCCGAAATTTCATGAGCAGTAATAAGCTTTTTCATTTAAGGTTACTAATAGTCTAAAAAGTTAAACTGTTTGTTGCCGGGAAGATTAGGCATTTAGAGAAAAAAATAAAGTTTATTCTGCAAATTTTGCCGATCGCACACACTGGCCTCATCTGGGCCAAAAATCCGGGGAAAAAGCTCGCTGACAAACACCAAAGGCAGAAAATAGATGCAGCCCTAGGGGCGCTTGCGCCAAGGTATAGGGTAAAGGAGTGGTTTTTCAGCGTTTTTTGCTGAGCCTCGCTGTGCCTGATGCCGTCCCACCTAAAGTGGAACCTGTGTTAACATCGAAAAAAATATTCTCTTTAATAATCAACAATGGGCAATGTTCTGGTGCTGAACGCCTCCTACGAACCCCTTAACATCACCAATTGGCGAAGGGCGGTAGTTTTGTTGCTGAAAGGAAAAGCAGAACAGGTAGAACACAACGGGAAATTTATTGCGCCAAACTTCCCGCTACCAACTGTGATCCGACTGCGGCATTACGTCCGAGTTCCCTATAAGGATATTCCGCTAACCCGCCGGAACATCTTGCACCGGGATGCACACTCTTGTCAATACTGTAGTTATGCGGGGGACGATTTAACCCTCGATCATGTCATTCCCCGATCGCGCGGGGGAGGGGACAGTTGGGAAAACCTCGTCACCGCCTGCGTGCGCTGCAATGTCAATAAAGGCAGCCGCACGCCGAAAGAAGCGGGAATGTCGCTGCGCTATCCGCCTAGGAAACCTCACAGCGGTCTTTATTTTGAAGTCACTAAACACGTTAAGAGCGGTATGCACAAAGAATGGCAAAAATATGTAATCGGCCTTTAAAACCCCTGTCAGCGCAAGCGCGGGGGTTTTTTGCGGGAGTTATTAGTTCTGAGATTGCTTCGTTCATGGCAACACACACTCTCTGCACGAATTAAAAAAGTAAACAGAGAATTTACGATCTTAAATCAGGTTTCTCGTAAAAAGTATGGGCTTTGACAAACAGGCATCTACAAAGAAACCGGGTTTAAGATCGAATGTCGTGCAAATCCTGAAATAATTAAATTGTTAATTTTCAACGATGAAAGACCATTCCCCTCCCAATTCCGATGAAACATCTGGCAGCCGCGAAGGTGAACTTGAGGCCAGCAGCGAGGCTGTACCCGGAGTGAGTGCGCCAGGGAAACGGCGCAGCAAAGCCGAAGTTGTTTCCGAAGAGAATCGCGGCCGTCTCCGCGAGGAATTGCACGATCGCAAAGTCGAGCAATTGCGCCAAATGTTCGATCGGCACAAAGGCACTCGCCAATTAATCTTGCTGCAAGATTTTCCAGATCCCGACGCACTTTCCAGCGCTTGGACTTACAAATTAATCGCCGAACAATACGATATCCAATGCGAGATTATCTACGCCGGCGCCCTCAGCCACCAAGAAAACATTGCCTTAGTTAAATTGACAGGCTTGCCGTTGCAGCGGTGGACGCTGGAAACAGTAAAAACTAAGGATTTGTCGGTGTTTCAGGGCTGCGCTTTCATCGACAATCAAGGGACGACTTGTAACTTAACCCAGTATATTTTAGCCGCTGGAGTTCCGATCGCCGCCGTCATCGATCATCACAATTTGCAGGGGGAAATGAACGCAGAATTTACCGACTTGCGCCCTCAAATCCGCGCTACAGCCACGATTTTTGCCGAGTATTTACAGTCTGGACTCCTAACTCTAGACGCCAGCGTCAGTCTGCACATTAAGTGCGCTACAGCTTTGATGCACGGTTTGCGATCGGATACGATCGCCCTCAGACAAGCTCAGGAGGAGGACTTTTTAGCTGCGGCTTATTTGAGCCGATTTTACGACCCGCAGTTGCTGAATGCGGTGTTACAGTCGTCTCGTTCTAAGTGGGTGATGGACGCGATCGAGCGATCGCTCAAACATCGCACCGTCCAGAACAATTTTTCGATCGCCGGCATCGGCTACCTCCGTTATGACGATCGGGATTCTATTCCCCAAGCGGCGGACTTTTTAGTAACAGAGGAGAACGTACATACAGCCGTTGTCTACGCAATTGTTCACGACAAAGACGAAGAAATTGAAGTAGTAATTGGCTCGCTGCGAACTAATAAACTTACTCTCGACCCCGACGAATTCATTAAAGAAGCCTTCGGTCAAGATGCTCAAGGACGCTTTTTTGGTGGCGGTAGAAGTCAAGCAGGAGGTTTTGAAATTCCGGTGGGATTTCTTTCTGGCGGCAATGAGAACAGCGATTATGCAAGGCTAAAATGGGAAGTATTCGATGATCAGATCAAGCAAAAGTTGCTGCATTTAATTAGTCCTAAAGACAATCCTGTTTACGACCATTAACTCTGGAGTTTCTAGGTGCGGTCTTGATTCCAGCAACAGCCTGAGAATGCGATCGCTTTTCGACCTCCGGTTGCTACCAAGTTTTGCCGTTTTTTTTACTCATTCCGGGCAAAATCTCAACTTGACAATCAGTCCTGCCCGCACTTCAACTCTCATCAACCGGGTTTTTTAACTCTTATTGATAGTTTGAATTCACGCCTAGTTCACCTCTGCCAGGAACAGGCTTTCCGGCCTGTTCCACAACAACTGCATTTTCTTGTGGGGAGTAGGGTTTGGCAGGATATCCCGCCCAGAGAAGGGTGATTGAAAATGGTGCAAGATGCCAGATGTTAGTTTGAACTCACATCTTGCACTATTCTCAATAACAGGCCGTCCAGCCTGTTCAGAAAAAGCTTATGAAAAATGGTGCAAAATTTAAGTTTGAACGAAGTAAGGGGGTTTAAAAACCTGATTTATATCAAATCCGTTAGCATCGGAACAGTAAATTCGAGTTCACTGTTGACTGTTGACTGTTCACGGCGTCAACAGTCAACAGTCAACATCATAGGGAGTGTAAGCGGAAATGATATTATCCCTCCAGGACTAACAGTAATAAATTTTATACCACTTTTCCAAAATCATACACCAAAGAAACCGCATTTTTTAACTATTGTCAAGGGATACAACGAAGAATTTTGGTAAAAAAAAAACGATGATGGGGCAAATTTAGTTTGATATAGTTTACGAAATTCCACAATAATTCTTAATTTTTAATAATTATACAGCGTTGATTTTTTGATTTTTATTATTTATTCGCTAAATCAATCACAATTTGTTATAGTTGGTGCAGGAGGATTTCGATAATAATTAGCAAAAAAACGCTTGAAAAGAAGAAAAAAAGATACCAAACCACCTAAAATCTTGGCTAAATGACATCACAAAAGTAATGGTAGCAGTCAAACAAAAATTGGCTTGAAACATAAATATTGGTTTTTTTATAAACCCAGCTAGCGATTCCTAGGAGTCAAAAGAAATTATTATATTTATTTGTCGCGGGTTAGAATAGTAGAAAATAGCTTAAAAAAACAAGGAACACGGAGATGTCTACAAAACAGACTTTCTCTTGGTCGTTAGAGAAAAGCATAGAAAAAGTTTCAGAAATTGCACTTAAAATCAACGAGTTCGTCGATGTGAAGACAATTTTGCAATGTGCGCTAGAAGAAACCAGGGTGCTGCTGCAAACTGATCGCGTGATTATTTATCGCTTCCTAGCGCATAGAGATAGGGTAGTATTTGCTGAATCTGTTGGTGATCAGTGGCTGCCAATCCAGGGGCAACTGATTCATGACCCTTGCCTTGAAGCAACCTGGGTAGAGCGTTACAGCCAGGGACAAACGAGTGCCATTTGTGATATTCACGCTGGTGATCTTCAAGCTTGTGATGTCGAATTGCTCGATCGCATCCAAGTTCAGGCAAATTTAGTGGCGCCAATCTTGCTAGATGACCAACAGCAGCAATCACCGAAGCTTTGGGGACTGTTGATTGCTCATCAATGCCGAAGTCCTCGTCAGTGGGAACCTCTCGACATTGAGATCCTGCAACAGGTTGCAATGCACATCGGGTTGAGGATGCGGCACTTGGAATCTCACGGCCCGGCGATCGGGCAAAATCAACCGCCAGAACTCGAAACAGAACCAAATCAAACTTATCCCAATACAGAAAGCGCGCCAAGAGTCAATCATCAAAATTGTCTACAACCAGAGTTTGCCTGTTCCCTGAGCGGGGAAATTGTCCACCTCAAAGCCTTTGACTTGTTGCAAAACCCGATCTGGATATTTGATATTGAGCATTGGCAAATCCGGTGGGCCAACCAAGCGTCCTTGTACCTGTGGAATGCTTCGACACGGCAGCAACTCGCGAGCCACAACTTTAGGGATATGTTGTCAGAGTGTACTCGAATTCGATTGCAGAGCTATCTGCAGCAGTTTGAGCAAGGCCAAACCTTGTCTGAGCAGTGGACGTTTTACCCGGCCGGTGAGCCTGTTTCTGTCGGCTGTCGGTGCTCTGGCATCAGGATTGATGGCGGGCGTTTGGCAATCCTGGTCGAGGGTAAGGTCGAAACCGCTCCTCAAATCGAACCGGAAACCCTGCGATCGATCGAGGCAATCCGACACACCACGCTGATGGTTTCGCTGTACACCCTCGAAGGTGTGCCGCTGCTGCAAAACCCGGCGGCCTTGCGCTGTTACGGGGCTGCGCTGCCTCCTGGCTCTGCGACAGATAATGTTTTCGTGAGTCACTTTGTTGACTCTCAGGTAGCAGAGCGAGCAATGGCAGTTATTCAGTCCGGTGAGGTATTTAGCACGGAGGCTCAAGTGATTACTCTGGCGGGAATTCGCTGGCATGGGATGGACGTGCGGTGTACCAACGACCCGGTAACAGGCAACCCGATGTTGCTCGTGAACGAAAAGGACATTACCGACCGCCAGCAGGTAGAAACAGCCCTGCAAAAGAGTGAAACCCGGTTGTCAGAAGCCCAACGGGTTGCCCACATCGGTAACTGGGAATGGGACGTAATTACGGGTAAAATTACCTGGTCTCCCGAACAATTCGAGATTGTGGGACGATCCAGGGCCCTAGGCGAACCTACTTATGAAGAAAACCTGCGGCTTTACCATCCCGAAAGTGCCAAACAGCTACACCTGGTAGTTCAACGAGCACTCACTCACGCAGAGCCTTATCTATTGCGCCTCAGAATCGTGCTCCCGAATGGTTCTATCCGCCATACCGAAGCCAGAGGACAGGTTCAACTCAATGCAGAGGGAAAAGTCATTAGGTTGTTTGGTACATCCCAAGACATTACGGATGTTGTCCAGGCAGAAACAGAACTCAGAGAATTGAGTACAGCTCTTGCTAATGCCGTTGAGGGCATCTCGCGGCTGGATATTTTCGGACGGTACATCACCGTTAATCAAGCCTACGCGAATCTAGCAGGTTATCAGCCTGAAGAAATGGTTGGTATGAGTTGGCAGAAAACAGTTCATCCCGAAGACTGCGACAGGATGATGGCCGCTTATCAAAAAATGCTAGCCGAGGGTCGAGTGGAGGTTGAGGCCCGGGGTATCCGCAAAGATGGCTCGATTTTTTACAAGCAGGTGGTGATGTTGGCAGCCTACGACTCGCAGGAGCGATTGAGCGGGCATCACTGCTTTATGAAAAATATCACCGATCGCAAGCAAGCAGAAGCAACATTGCAACAAGAGTTCGAGCGTCTGGGTATAGTGATTGCTACCCAACAGGAAATCGCCATCCGCAATCCCAATCTAGATGCAGTCATGGCCGTGATTGCACAGAGGACTCAAGATTTGACCCGCGCCGATGGAGCAGTGATTGAAATGGTTGAAGGGGATGAATTGGTGTATCGGGCAGCCAGTGGTATTGTCTCCGCCTATGTTGGATTACGGCTCAAAGTAAGGACAAGTTTATCGGGAAAATGTATTGAGACCGGCCAAATCATGCTTTGCGAGGATTCAGAAACCGATGCACGGGTAAATCTGGCTGCCTGTCAGAGCATTGGTCTCCGGTCAATGGTGGTTGTTCCCTTGTTCTATCAGGACGATCGGGTTGGCGTCTTAAAAGTGCTTTCAGCTAGACCCTCTACCTTTACAGAGTCAGATATCCAGACTTTACAACTGATGGCGGGGTTTCTGGCAAACAGCCTGCATCTGGCTTCAGAGTTTGATACCAAAAACGCTCTCCTGAGTCAATTACAGGAAAGTGAGGAACGGTATCGTTCTGTGATTGCGAGCATGACAGAAGGCGTCGTACTTCAGCTAGCAGACGGAAAAATTACTACCTGTAATGCTAGTGCCGGAAGGATTCTCGGACTGACCCCCGAACAACTGATGGGGCGTACATCCATCGATTTAGACTGGCGAACCTTTAAGGAAGATGGCTCTCCTTTCCCCTGCCAACAGCATCCGGCAATGATTACCCTACGGACGGGAAAACCCGTATCAAATGTTGTGATGGGCATTCACAAATCGGATCAAACGCTGACTTGGATTTCGATTAATTCGCAACCGCTGTTCCATCTCAATCAGTCTCAACCCTATGCAGTAGTGACTACTTTTGCTGATATTACAGAACGCAAGCGGGCAGAGGAGATGCTCAAACACCGGGCGGAACAAGAAAGATTAATTGCTACGACAGATGGGTTAACACAAGTAGCAAACCGCCGCTGTTTTGATGAGCGATTGCAGTCGGAATGGTACCGACTGATGCAGAGCAAACAACAGCTTTCGTTGATTATGTTGGATGTAGATTATTTCAAGCGATATAACGATTGCTACGGACATCAAGCTGGGGATACTTGTTTGGTGCAAGTGGCGAAAGCTGCTGCCGCCTCGGTTAAACGTTCTAGCGATTTGTTTGTGCGCTATGGGGGCGAAGAATTTGCTGCTATCCTGCCGAGTACGGATGCTGCGGGGGCGCTGGCGGTTGCTGAGTCGATGCGTCAGGCAATCCGACATTTGGCAATTCCTCACGAGCAATCTGATGTGAGCGCGATCGTGACTGTTAGCATGGGAATTTCGACTGTGATTCCCACTGCGGAAACATCACCGGATGAACTCGTTGCCGTCGCAGATCGAGCATTATATGATGCGAAACGACAAGGGCGCGATCGCTACAAAAGCGCCAACCAGATGACTGCGCCAGATTTCAATGCAGTTGTAGAATAGGCAAAATGTAGGTATATCCTAGATTGCTCCTAGAAAAATGGGATAATAAAATGCCTGGAAGTATTGATATATGGTTATTTATCTGATCCGGCACGGTATCGCCGCCGCACCCGAAGAATATGATACAGACTCAGAACGCCCGCTGACTAAAGAGGGCGATCGTAAAACCAGGAAAATAGCCCAGCGGCTGTACGAACTCGAAATTCAGTTTGACTTGATTCTCACCAGTCCCCTACTGCGCGCGCAGCAAACCGCCCAAATCCTGCAAACAGTCGGTTTGAGTTCCAAAATAGAAGAATCCGCCACTCTCGCACCTTCAGGAGACATCGGGAACTGGCTGGAGTGGTACAAACAGTGGCAGGAAATAGGTAGCCACAGCTTGGCCCTGGTGGGCCACCAACCAGACTTAGGCCACTGGGCAGAAACTTTGCTTTGGGCTCGATCGCAAGATGCCCTGATTCTCAAAAAAGCAGGTATCATCGGCTTAATTCTCCCGGAGACCGGCTCCCCAGTGGGCCGCAGCCAAATGTTTTGGCTAACGGCGCCCAAGTTTTTGCTGCGCTAGAAACAGCGAACCGCCCCGACATTAACAGGACGCGCCAGCCCTCTTAAAACCGCATTCTGGGACGGCGAAACCGGGAAAAAGGGGCGACAATACGCAGCGGTGCGATCGGGATGTCTCTTGAAAAACCCGGTTTCTGAACCCCAATTAAATGATTATTTGTCAAGACTGTGACACTATCTTCGTTTCTGGTAATGTACTTTTAGTAGATTGAACTCACACAAAACGGTATCGCAATGGTCGTCGGCGAATTCAAACCAGGTTTAGAAGGTGTTCCCGCCACCTTGTCCAGCATTAGCTACGTCGATGGACAAAAAGGGTTGCTGGAATATCGCGGGATTAGCATCGAGGAACTGGCACTGAAAAGTTCCTTTCTCGAAACTTCATATTTATTAATCTGGGGGGTACTTCCCACAAAGGAAGAACTAGAAGCTTTCGAGCATGAAATTCGCTATCACCGCCGGATCAAATATCGCATCCGGGACATGATGAAATGCTTTCCAGAAAGAGGACATCCAATGGACGCCCTGCAAGCTTCAGCGGCCGCCTTGGGCTTGTTCTACTCTCGCAGAGCTCTGGCTAACCCGGCATACATTCGAGAAGCTGTAGTGCGACTGCTAGCTAAGATTCCCACAATGGTAGCAGCGTTCCAGCAAATGCGACGGGGAAATGACCCGGTGCGGCCGAGGGATGACTTGAACTACTCGGCTAACTTTCTTTATATGCTCAACGAGCAAGAACCCGATCCGCTGTTAGCTAGCATTTTTGACACTTGTCTGACTCTCCACGCTGAACATACAATTAATGCCTCTACATTTTCGGCAATGGTAACAGCTTCGACGCTGACAGACCCTTACGGAGTGATTGCTTCAGCAGTTGGCACTTTGGCGGGGCCGCTGCACGGGGGAGCTAATGAAGAAGTGATTGATATGTTGGAGCAAATTGGTTCGGTAGAAAATGTGCGGCCTTTTGTGGAGAAGTGCGTTGCAAATAAGGACAAAATCATGGGTTTCGGTCACCGAGTTTACAAGGTGAAAGATCCGAGAGCAACTATTCTTCAGAGGTTAGCGGAACAGTTGTTTGAGAACTTCGGCCGCGACGATTATTACGACATTGCTGTCAAGTTGGAAGAAGTGGTTGAAGAGAAATTGGGTCACAAAGGAATTTATGCAAATGTAGATTTCTATTCGGGTCTGGTTTACCGAAAAATGGGAATTCCGCTGGACTTATTTACACCAGTTTTTGCGATCGCCCGCGTTGCTGGCTGGTTGGCCCACTGGAAGGAACAGCTAGAGGCAAACCGCATTTACCGCCCTACTCAAATATATACGGGGAGTCACGGTGCTCCTTATATTGCGATCGAGGACAGACTCCCATCCTAGAGCAAAATTATCAACCCAGATCTGAAAATGGCGAGAATAATTGTTTTGCTTTCGTGAAGTGTGGAATTAAAAATTGCTTTCGCCTTCCGAGTCACGAAGCAATCTCTGTCTGCCACAAGCTGCCGTGCTGGGTTACACCCCTCTTGTATGTTGTGGTGTGGGTTGGCGACAATATTAAGAAGTGACGATTTTCAGGAACTCCGGTCCTCAGACTTGCAGGTCTGAGGTTTTTTATTGCCCTAAGTAATATCAAATCCGCGCTTCATCGGAATTATTCATCTCTCTGGAATCTCCCTCTGCGTTCTCTGCGCCCTCTGCGGTTAAATCTCTTAATTCCACAGCCTCCGCATCTGCGTTACCAGGAAGAGCCTGGTAACGAGTAGACTAGCTAAATCTAAACAGATTGAGCTACATGATGGCGGCTGGTCAACTTATCCAATTGATTCACCAACAAACTTAAAAACAATCCCACATCGGTAACAACTCCAATAGACTCGATCGAACCCCGATCGCTCAATTTCGTCACCACCGCCGGATTAATGTCCACACAGACCATCTTCACACCAGCCGGCGTCATATTTCCCACACCAATTGAGTGCAGCATAGAGGACAGCATTAACACCATATCTGCACCCCGTAACAGCTCAGTATATTCTTCTTGAGCCTTAACTAAATCCATTTGCGTGTCAGGAAGTGGCCCGTCATCGCGGATCGAACCGGCAAGAGAGAACGGTATATTATGCTTCACGCACTCGTACATCACACCGTTAGTAACCAAGCCTGCTTCAACAGCTTTTGCAATACTCCCGTAACGCCGCACAGCGTTAATTATTTTCAAGTGATGTCGGTGTCCGCCGCGCACAGCAACACCGCGTTTCATGTCAACCCCTAAAGAGGTTCCCATATTCGATTGTTCCATGTCGTGAACTGCGATCGCATTTCCGCCCAACAACGCTTGTACGTAACCTTCGCGAATCAAATGCGCTAAATGTTCGCCACCGCCAGTGTGAATAACAACAGGCCCAGCGGTAACTACAACTTTGCCACCTCGATCGCGAATTTGGCGCAATTCCCACGCTACTTGTTCCACTACCAATTCTACGCGGCGCTCGCTAGAAACGCTGCCCGACATAAAGCTAAATTCTTGCGAATTGCGCTGTTCCCGCGATTCTGTTTTGCGGATGGTACGGATACCGACTACATCTACAACGACTTTTTCACCTACTTTTAAATCTCGCAGTAATTTACATTTAGCCACTGGGCCCTCAGCAGTTTCAGTAATAGCAACTGCTCCATCCATCCGCTGATTTTGCGCTTTCACCCACTGACCATTTACCCGCACTTCCGTGGGATAAATTGTACTCACATAAAAGTCGTCCGGGCCGACACCATCTTGCACTACCGGTTCTAAAATAGCGTCGCAAATCTCTTGTGGTGGCGGCACTGCACCCAAGTCAATCAGCATTCCCATCATTTCTTCCATCACATCGTGGGAAGGAGCCGAAACTTTAACGTCGGCAGATGATGTGCTTTGCCGCTGCTCTCCCAGATTGAAATTGAGCACTTGGAAACTGCCGCCGAGATCGACAATTAAGTCCAAAGCGCGACTGATTAAACCAGCATCGAGCAAGTGACCTTCCATGCGAATTGTGCGGCTTTCTACCATCACATTTGCCGATCGATCTTCTTGCACCGGTTCCGTTACCCGCAGCGTCAAACACTTACAGGCGCCGCCCGCTTTCAGAAATTCGCTCATCGGCGTTTCAATGACTTGAAAACCTGCCTCAGTAATGCGCGTTTTCAAGGCTTCGCTAACCTTGTTCATTACCACAACTTTGTCAATATTTACCGCATTGCAGGCAAAATTGGCGGCATCTGCTTCTTCAATGGCAATGCGTTTTTCCGGCGCAACTCGCATTTCAATTAAGCGGTTGGAGTAGGAGTCAAATGCTGCTGGATAGTAGAGCAAATAGCCGCCCGTCAGAGGACAAAAACAGGTGTCTAGGTGATAGAAACGTTCGTCAACTAAACGCAGCGAAAGCACTTCTATGTTGAGCCATTTTGCTAGTAACGGGTGCGAGTCGAGTTCGGAACGGAAGCCGTATCCGGCCCACAACCAGCGTCCTTCGCGATCGAGCAAAGCATCGCCAGCGCCCTCAAACGGCAAGTCTTTCGGGAGTTCGTGCACGGTGAAACCTTTGCTTTCAAACCATGCTTTGAAATAGGGTTCTTCGCCTTGGCGTTCTTTGTGATAGAAACGGCTGAGGACGAAGGTATTGCCTAAAAGTAAGCCTGCGTTCGCGGTGAAAACCATATCCGGCCAGCCTTTTTCGGGCGGTACGAGGTCTACCACAGCGTTGTCTTTGAGGACGTGGTAAAGTTTTTCCCACTGTTCGACGGCGCGATCGCGCGATGATTTGTGGACATTTCCCTCCATCCACGGATTAATCACGTAATCCACATCGTAGTGGTCGGGAGCACACATGAGGAAGCGAATTGAGTCAGTCATAATTCAGTTAAAATGTGGTAGACGCTACAGCAGACGTATGTTGACAGAGTTTGTATAATAGCAACTGTAATATTCACTACTAATTTTAGCAGCCCAACGTCTGGAGCCTCAAAAGGCTAACTTTTTATTATATCATGTTTAAGATTAGATTAAACTAAATGACAGACCGTTGGCAGGAAATACCGGAGAAAATGTCAGGTTATGACCAGAAATTTCTTGATGGTATCGGCCACGTGATTTATCCGTGGAATCAATCCAAAATCTAAAATCGAAAATCCTCAAGAAAGAGCATTTATCTCGCGCAAGTCAATCGAAAATCGAAAATCTAAAATCTAAAATCGAAAATCGAAAATCGATTGACGCACTCTAAAATAGGTTTTGATAGAGGATTAATATGATCTCCGTTGAATTGCCCCCCATCTGACGGTCGGGGTGGGTTTAGGCTCATCTCTGGCGATATTATAGATGGTTTGTGAACCGGCCCCTACAAGAATTATGGTTAATTTACCGCCCAGGATTTAACCGCTTATCCTAACTTTTAACTTTCAACTTTTTTTGCGAAATCGGCAGTTCGATCGCAAATTCTGTTCCCCGCCCAACTTCTGAATGACACTCCAACTTACCGCCGTGCGTGTCTTTAACAATTTGGTAACTAATCGACAACCCCAAACCAGTGCCGGTGCCCACAGGTTTGGTAGTAAAAAATGGGTCAAACATCCTTGACTGAACTTCGGGACGGATACCGGGCCCACTGTCAAAAATCCGCACACACACTTGATTTTCGCTGCTGACTTCAGTAACAATGCGAAGCTGGTTAACTTTGCAAGTACAGTGGGCTGATGACTCTTCCATAGCGTCGATCGCATTCACCAGCAAATTCATAAATACCTGGTTTAATTGAGCCGGATAACACTCGACTTTGGGCAGTTTTCCGTAATTTTTAATAACTTGAATTTCCCGACGTTTTGCCTGTGACTGGAATCGGTGCTGCAAAATCACTAAAGTGCTCTCTATCCCTTCATGAATGTCTATTACTTTGCGCTCTGTTTCGTCTAGTCTCGAAAAGTTTCTCAAAGACAGGACTATCTGCTTAATTCGGTTAGCACCTTCTTGCATTGAAGCCATGATTTTCGGGAAATCGCCCGCAATAAAATCTACCTCGACTTCTGCCAATTCTTGAGCTATTTCGGGAGCGGGATCGGGATAGTATTGCTGGTAGAGCTCGATCAATTTTACCAAATCGCGAGCGTACTGTGCGGCGGGAATAATATTGCCATAGATGAAGCTGATGGGGTTATTAATTTCGTGGGCTACTCCCGCTACCATTTGCCCGATACTTGACATTTTTTCTGCTTGAATAAGCTGAGATTGAGCTTTTTTTAAGTCAGCTAGAGTTTTTTCTAGCTGTTTCGCTTTTTCTCGTTCTCTCTGTTCGCTAAATAGCAAATCTACTTCGGCTTGTTTGCGATCGCTAATATCAATATGCGTGCCCGTCATCCGCAAAGGATTTCCCAAAGCGTCGTGTTCCATCACCTTCGCTTGAGCTAAAATCCACTTCCACTCGCCGGATTTTGTCAGCATCCTAAATTCCACTTCGTAAGTAGGATTTTGGCCTTCCAGGTGAGCATTTAGCGCTGATTTAGCCGGAGATAAATCCTCTGGATGTACCAGTTTCTCCCAGGATGAAAAACTATTTGCTATTTCCTCTACTTCATATCCCAGCATCGTTTTCCACCGCGGATTAAAATAGACTTCTCCCGTGGCCAGATTCCAATCCCACAATCCCATCGCACTGCCTTCAAATGCCAGATAAAAACGTTCTTCGCTAATTTGCAAAGCTGCTTCTGCTTGTTTGCGATCGCTAATATCCATCACTGTTCCCAACAGTTTGATTACTTCCCCGGTTTCGCTAAAAACAGCTTCTCCCCTTCCTTCGACGTATATAATTTGAGCGCTAGGATGCAAAAATCGGAACTCTCTTTTGTAGGAAATGCCTTGTGAGATAGTTAGGCTGACTGTTTGTTGAAATAATTCTCTGTCGTCGGGATGACACATCTTTAAAAGTTTGGCAGATGTCGGTTCAGTTGCACTTGAGTCAAGACCAAAAATGCGGAAGACTTCTTCTGACCAAGTAATTTTATTGGTGACTAAATCAAATTCCCAACTGCCGATATGGGCAATTTTCTGGGCTGCTGCTAGACTAGCTTCGCTTTGTTGAAGTTTAAGTCGCTGTTGTTTATCTTGTTCCAGAAGAGTTGCTTGAGCGATCGCAATTCCCATCTGTGCCGCCACAGCGCTCAATAATCTGATCTCATCCTGCGTCCAGTGGCGGGGGCGATCGTACTGATGCAAGCATATCATTCCGTTAGCTTTTCCCTGGTAGGAAGTGCGGATGGATATCATCGATTTTAAACCTATTTGACAGCACAAATCTCGGACGTTTTCTAGCAGGGGTTCGGAAAAAACATCGTCAGAAACTACAGCTTGATCTTGGGACAATAAAAACTCAACGTGAGGATTGCCCTGTATGGGAATTTCTAAATCTAAAAGCGATTGAGAGGCTGTTTTTCTGTACTCAGCGACATTAGAAATTCTGGGAACTGGGTCTTCTGTATATGTGTGAATCAAGCAGCAATCGGCATTAAAAATTCGACCTATTTGAGCAGTCGCTGTTTGAAAAATTTGATCTTGATTTAAGCTGTATCGAATTTCGAGAGTAATTGTTTCTAGCAGAAATCTTTGTTTGATTTGCCGTTCCAAAGCAGCTAAAGCTGTTTTAAGTTCTAGTTCTGCTTTTTTGCGATCGCTAATTTCAGTAGCCGTCCCCAAAATTTTCCAAGGTTTGTCGTCTGCTGTTCTGGCAAACACTGTATCCACGCTAACAAACCAGCGATATTCACCATTTTTGTGCTGAATTCGGTACTCAAACTCAAAGCTTTCACCGTCTTTTGCTGCGTCAATCCTGCTGAGGTGTTCTGAGAATCCTGGCAAATCTTCAGGGTGTATTAAGTTAGGAAGAAACCCTCCTGCCATCTGCTGAATTTCTTCAAAAGAATAGCCAATATCGCTATAAATTTCGCGGTTGATATACAAAGTTCGCTGTTCTATCAAATCGGAAACATACAAAAGATTAGGATGTGTTTGAATTACTGCAGACAGCCAGCGTTGGCTGTCTCGGAGTTCTGCTTCGATCCGCTTGCGTTCTTCTATTTCTGCTTGTAGACGCGCATTTTGTGCTAAGATTTGTTTATAAAGACGGCTCAGAAGCAGTTGATTTTCGACGCGACTCACCACTTCTTCTGTTTGAAATGGTTTACTAATGTAGTCTGCCCCTCCCACCGAAAAAGCTTTGACTTTATCAAAAACTTCATTTAAAGAGCTAATAAAAATTACAGGAATATGTTTGGTTTGCGGACAAGCTTTTAGCTGTTCGCAGACTTGATAGCCATCCATACCGGGCATCATGATGTCCAGCAAAATCAAGTCTGGTGGGCTCGACATAGCAAAGTTAAGAGCCAATTTGCCATCTCGTGTCGGCCGCACTTTATATCCCCGCTTAGACAAAAGCTGGGATAAAAGCCGCAAGCTTTCTGGATGGTCGTCCACCATTAAAATATTTTCTTGTAAGACAGTGTTTTGAAGTCTAAGTGTTTCTAGTCTTGGATTTTTATCATCAGTTGTATTCACAGCAAACCCTCAAACTATTCAAGTTGTATATGTGGGAATATTTTTAAAGTCCTTAACCGCTTTTAGCTAACACTTTCAGATAAACCAGCACAACTATTGGCTATATAGCACACTCCTAAATTATCTGTCATTATATCAAAAATAATGCTCGTTTGAAAATTTTGGTAGATCAACTTATCGGAGTCGAGTGAGAAAACAGCATATATTCCTCCACTCATGGGCTAAGGAAGCAATTTTGATTAAAGCTAAAACTTTTAATTTTACAATTTTTATAAGCTGGTTTTGCCTCCCTTGAACTGGTGGCTTGGTGTGTGTTTTTTTTCAGAAGATATCCTCACGGGAAAGGTCAATTAAAACAGGCCCCTTGGTGTCAACTTAAGACTAAAATTCTTTGTTTGTCTGGTTTGTATCCAAGTCTTGAGTTCCCTAACTCCCCCTTCTTAAGCAGCGCTAGGGCAGTGTAGGCATAATTGTCAAACAGTATACCGTTACTAATTATCAGCTTAAGTTGACACCAAGGGGCCGTGAAAAACTCCTACAATATCTTATATTTTATTGGCGCTGCCGAGCTGATTTATGGTATCTTTGTCTCTGCCTGCAATTCCCCGCAAGCGGCGTACACGGCTTTCACGTTATACCAATTCAGAAAAATTCGAGCAATTTCTAAAGCTAACTGCGGCTTGCCTTGGTCAATCAACCACTGCAAAAAAGGAGTCATCGTTCGCTCGTTAAGCATCCCACCTAATGATAAAAGTCCCCACAGTATTTGGTGCAAAACAGTCATTTGAATCATCATCCGCACTTCCCAACTTGGGTGTTTGTGATAAAACAAAACTCCCATTCTCCCGCGCTGAATTTCTCG
Organism: Microcoleus sp. K1-B1; assembly: GCF_036704705.1. Classification (NCBI taxonomy): domain Bacteria; kingdom Bacillati; phylum Cyanobacteriota; class Cyanophyceae; order Oscillatoriales; family Microcoleaceae; genus Microcoleus; species Microcoleus sp. K1-B1. Next base: position 29,241 of record NZ_JAUBSH010000051.1, read on the forward strand.
GTCAATCATGCCCGGAATTTGTTCTAAACTAAAAGGTGGATGCCAGTGATAGCCGACAGCAGCCGGACATTTAATCAGTTTCAAACCTAATTTTTTTAATCTCACTCCCAACTCTAAATCTTCCCATCCGTACAGTTGAAAGCGAGTGTCAAAAAGTCCAGCAGCCAGCAGCCAGTGACGGGCGATCGCCACATTTCCAGTAGCAAAATAAGCCGCCGAAAAATCGGTGATTTTGTAAGGCTCTGAGGTAGGATTATCGAAATTGCAAGTATTAATCACGCTGCCGTAAGTAAAAACCGCATCAGTATCTTTGTAACCCTGTAGTAAAGCATCGGCGTGTGCTTGCAAAAAATGCTCCGTTACCACCAAATCGCTGTCAATAAAAATAATCGTATCGCCCTTAGCATCTTCAACACCCAAATTCCGGGCAGCCGCCGGGCCCTGGTGAGATTGACAGATCGATCGCACATGGGGCAACAAGTCAGCATTTGCAGCCAACCACTCCAGTGTCCCGTCCGTCGATCCGTCGTCCACGACAATTACTTCATACTCTCTGACAATCTCACCGAACTGCTGATTTTCCAAAGCCAGTAGACATTTTGCCAAAATCGGTTTACGATTATACGTCGGAATCACAACACTAAAAAACACGGATTTTCCCCATCGCCACAGTTACCGTATCCCACGGTAGCAGATTTTCCCCAGCAACTCCTCCGGTAAATAGCCAAGTTTAGCAAAAAAAGAATATATAAATCTGTACTATTTCTGACAAGAATCGATCTCAATTAGGTGCATAATGAAAAGTCGGTTAAATATCACATCTTGCACCATTCTCCAGAACAGGCAAGATGCCTGTTCCACAAAAATTTAATTTTATTGTGGGGCCGGCATCTTACACTATTCTCCCGAACAGGCTTTCCGGCCTGTGCCACAAAAATTTAATTTTATTGTGGGGAGTAGGGGTTGGGCATCTTGCCCGCCCCTAAAAGGCTGATTCACACGGGGTGCAAGATGTCAGTTAAATTCAGGATGTAAAGAGCAATGAGTCGCGCTAAAAAAGTTGTGCTAGCATATTCGGGCGGAGTCGATACTTCCGTCTGCATTCCTTACCTCAAAAACGAGTGGGGTGTTGAAGAAGTAATTACTCTGGCTGCGGATTTGGGACAGGGAGACGAATTAGAACCGATCCGCAAAAAAGCTTTAGCATCCGGTGCTTCGGAATCTTTAGTTATTGATGCTACCGAAGAATTTGTCAAAGATTATGCGTTTCCAGCGATTCAAGCTAACGCACTTTACGAAAACCGTTATCCCCTTTCGACTGCCTTGGCTCGCCCGCTGATTGCTAAATTGTTAGTAGAAGCTGCGGAAAAATACGGTGCAGATGCGATCGCCCACGGTTGCACCGGCAAAGGAAACGATCAGGTACGGTTCGATGTGTCGATCGGCGCGCTCAACCCCAAGATTAAAATCTTAGCACCGGCGCGGGAGTGGAAAATGAGCCGCGAGGAAACCATCGCATACGGCGAGAAATGCGGTATTCCGTCGCCAGTGAAAAAGTCTTCGCCTTACAGTATCGATCGCAACTTATTAGGAATGGCAATTGAAGCCGGAATCCTCGAAGATCCTTGGGCGGAACCGCCGGAAGAGGTGTATTTGATGACAAAGGCGATCGAACAAACTCCCGACACACCCGAATACATAGAAATCGGTTTCGATTGCGGAAATCCTGTCAGTTTAAACGGCAAAAATTTATCACCAGTCGCCTTAATTTCCCAGCTAAACGAAATAGTTGGAAACCACGGAGTCGGGCGCATCGACATGATTGAAAACCGCTTAGTCGGGATTAAATCGCGGGAAATTTACGAAACACCAGCGATTTTAGTTTTGATGCACGCGCACCGAGACTTAGAAAGTTTGACCCTGACAGCAGATGTGACGCGATACAAGCGAGGCATCGAAGAAACCTACAGCCAAATGATTTATAACGGTCTTTGGTACAATCCTTTGAAAACAGCTTTAGACGCATTTATTCAGGACACGCAAAAGCGAGTAACTGGAACCGTGCGGCTCAAACTGTTCAAAGGAAATGCGACTATTGTCGGCCGCAAATCTGACAATTCTCTGTATAGTTTCGACTTAGCAACCTACGGCGCAGAGGACGAATTCGATCACAAAGCTGCCGAAGGATTTGTCTATGTTTGGGGACTGCCAACCCGCATTTGGTCGGAGAAAAATAGAGGTTATAAATAGGAGGCAATTAGGGTTAAAAACCTGATGTTAAGCCGCCAAATCGAATTCGGATTAACAATTCGATGTTAACCCACAGAATCGAATTGGCGGCTACACAAACAAAGTCCGCCTTCGCGGAATTAGAGTAGGGTGTGCACGTCGCACCTTATCTGTCGCAATCGCCCAACCTGTGCCAGTTGCGTAAGTCCTGTTATTATTAAAATCTGTATATGATTATTAAACTCGGTAAATAACCTGAAAAGTTTTAGTCTCATCACTCACATCGGGGTATTATACTGAAAAAGTCAGTCTAATTAATAGTTAGACCTCAGCATATTTGAAGCATAATATTTGAATCATAAGATCAGGAGAAAATTGGCTATGTCTGAAGTATGTTTTAATGTGAGCGGTCATAAAATACAATTAATTCTAAGCCTGTCGGGTAAACAAAGTATTGTTCATGATAACAAAACGATTTCCGAAAAAGGCAGCTCTCTCGCTCCGACCTCTAACCACTATTTTAAAGTCAGTGAAGATGGAAAGATGTCAAGCTATGAAGTGGTTTTCAAAGCCAAGTTTTCGGGTGTAATAGAATATAGTGTTAAACGAAATAATGTGCTGGTTAAAAAGGGTATATTAAGTGCATTCACACCCGGACTAATGAGGATATCCTTTTTTTCCATTGGTCTGGCTCTGTTCTTAAATACAATATCTTTAATTTTTATTCCACAATTTAGAGAAGTTTTCCTTCAGTCGCTTTTCAATTATATTGATGTCGGAATAAATTTGCTGTTTTCTATTGCTTTTTTGGGATTTGGAATCTCCTTAAAGAGAGTTCTTTTAAGAAACTTGCGCTTTGTGACCAAAGTGCTCTGGATTCATATAGGTCTAATGATTTTCGGCTCCTTATCACTTATTTTCCGCTACCTACAAGAAGGAATTATTTTGAGTAACATTTGGGTTATTGCTATGAGGCTTGGATTTATCTGGCTGTTTTGGTTTCTTTTGAACAATTGTGAGGCGCTAGCTCAAGAATTTAAGTCCCAATCTTCCTAATGTGAGAGTTATCCGGCGATCGTCAAAGCAGGGGGTAAAGTACGCAGGGCCACCCTTGTCAAAGTCCGAGCGAGCGATTTGCGTCATCAAAGGCGATAGTAATAATTGGTAATTGGTAATGGGTTGTTATCTTAATAATTTGTTAAATTGTCTTCAGACAAATTTAGCTTTGAGGCAGGGGTTGAAACCCCTGCCGGATTGCGGCAGGGCTGCGTCAGGATTGCTGGGTCAACGTAAAACAGCCGATCGCTAAGATTTCTGTTTTTCCACACTTCCCAAATCCAACTTAGCGCGCAACTCTTCCTTAATCCGATTTAAAATAGAATCCTCATCCAAAGAAGACAAAATCTTGCTCACCACAGCCTTTGGCCCATCATCTCCCCAAGAAGCACCATTAGCCAAATAAGCCTTAGTAACTTGACCGATACCATAGGAAGAAACCCCGGCGATCGCAGCTTGCGTCACCGCCACAGACAAATAAGGCCCTAAAGCCAAACCCCCTGTCGCTGGCGTCGCCAAACCCAACAATCCTTTCAACGAGCTCAAACCAAAATTAGCCAACAATTCCCCCGCAGTAATTCCACCCATACTAATCGCAATCTTTTGCAGCAATTCCACCGCGCCCGCTTCCGTCATCGCAATGCCGTAAACTTTAGATAAAGTTAATATCATCACCACATCAATTACCGCACCGCTAAGAATATCAACTACAGTAATTGGATTAAGTGCGATCGCCACCGATTTCGTCATTACCCCGTTCCAGATAATTCGATTAGCCGCGTCATCTCGAATTTCCATTTTTCGCTGCACCAACTGCTCGTTGATATCCCCTGCACAGAGCATCGTATTCAGCGCGACCAAAGATTTGCCTTCCCGGTCTAAAATCTCCAAAATCTTTAATTTTAAATCTTGCACTTGTGGCAAACTGCGAGTCATTTGCACGCCCATACTTCCGTCGGGACGGCGCACCGCCCTCGCCGTCAAAGGCGAAGCCGCCGCCATCACAATTTCATCGGGAGACAACAATTCTCTTACCCGCTCGTCTCTAATTTTATGATAAATTGCCAGCCTGTCTGCATCAGGATACTGGTCAATTTTATTAAACACTAATAACATCGGTTTTCCGGCTTCCCGCAACTGCGAAAGTGCGGCGTATTCCACCTTCGTAATGTCGCCCGCAACTACAAACAAAATCAAATCGGCTTGTTGAGCAACGCGGCGGGCTAAAAGTTCGCGAGTTTCGCCGTCAACTTCATCTATTCCCGGAGTATCGACTAATTCAACTTGCGACAAACGGTAAATAACGGGCGAAAGTCGATCCGGCAAATTCTCATCAATTCCCTCTCCGACATCCCACTGGCCAATAGTCGTCGTGCGAGTCACCCCGTGAGTCGGGCCAGTTTCAAACACATTTTGACCTAGCAGCGCGTTCAAAACCGAAGATTTTCCCCTTCCCACCATCCCAAACACAGCTATTTGCACGCAAGCGCGCTCTAGCTTGTCGAGCATTTTCTCCAAACCGCCAATTTCCGGTTCCAGTCCTGTTCGCTCTTGAACTGTCAAGTCGAGATTTTCTACTATATCTCGCAGCGCATCTTTAGCGTGGCGCAGGTTGAGTTCTGCCTGAATGTCTGCGAAGCTTAAAATTGTGTCATCTAATTCGCGATCGACATTTGAAAAATCCGAGGCTTCAGTCATTGTTACCTGATGTTATAGCTTTGCTTCACTTAAAGTTTCAACCGATACAATGCTATTCTAGCTTTTTCCGTCTGCTTTGTACATTCTCTCGGATTTATCCAACTCTAACTCTCGGATTTACCAAATTCTAACTCTCGGATTTACCAAATTCTAACTCTCGGATTTACTCAAGCCTGACTCAGCCAAAAGTTCTCGCATTCACCCGCAAGCCCGCCGGGGATTTAAATCCCCGTCTTATAGCAAAAGTCGGTTAAAACCGACTGCCAACCTAAATTAGATTGTGATAATTTTCAGTCCTCTTTGAGAGGACTTTCGCTATGAGACAGGGGTTTTTAACCCCTGTCGGACTGTCCGACAGACCAATAAGCCGATTTACCCAATTTCAACTCATTTACAACAATGATTAACCGCCTCCAAATAATAGCCAGTTATCCTTTTCCTTTACGTGTAATAATTTTCCTCTTAATCTTGCTAGCAATTTGGCTGCCGCTAGCAGCACCCATTTATCTCTTAGTTAAAGATAGTAACCTAGCAACTATTCTGACAATGGGATTGTTGTTTACTGAGTTTCTGTTCCTAGTGCCGCGCTGGGGAAAACAGGTTTACGGACAAACCCAATTACTCAAGAGTTACGGTTTAATCAATACGCGAAAAAACGGTTTTGAGCTTTTAATCGGATTGGCGATCGGGCTTTTGCTCACTTTTAGCTTATTTGCGGTGCAAGGGCTGTTCGGCTTAGTCGCGTGGCAAAATTCTGATAATTTGCCGAGAATCATCGCAGAAGGGCTGTTAAGCGCCCTGGGAGTCGGTTTTGCGGAGGAGTTGGTATTCCGTGGTTGGTTGCTGGACGAGTTGCAGCGGGATTACAATTATAAAATATCTCTGTGGGCCAATAGTCTGGTGTTTGCCCTTTCTCATTTTCTCAAACCTGTTGCCGCTATGCTGCGGAGTTGGCCGCAGTTTCCGGGGTTGTTGTTGCTGGGTTTGATTCTGGTTTGGGGAAAACGATCGCGCCACAATCGCCTCGGTTTGTCGATCGGGCTTCATGCAGGTTTAATCTGGGGATATTACATGATTAACATCGGGCAGTTAGTGCGATATTCGGCATCTGTTCCCGAGTGGGTGACAGGAGTTAACGGCAATCCGCTAGCTGGGGCGATCGGGCTGTTGTTTTTGAGTCTCTTGGCCTTGGGAATGCGAAAAATGTCTGAACATTCCAAAGGTTTCGAGTAAGGACGAAGATTCCTTATTTCCCACAAGTCTGAGGACTAAATTCCTCACTACCAACCAACTTATTCAGAAATTTATAAACTTATGAAACTCAGCATCTTTGCCACTACTACACTGTTAATCTATACAGGTTTGTTAGCTCCGGCAAACGCACAAACTACCGCACAAGTCAAGCCAAATAATTCTTTAGTTCAAGTGCAGCCAACGCGAGAACAAATTCTCAATGCTTGCGTGCAGAATCAGGGGGAAACCCTGCCAAATCCTTTTACCGATGTACCTTCCAATCACTGGGCTTACAAAGCTGTTTTGACAATGTATTATTGCGGGGCTTACCGAGAAGGGATGAACCCTGCTTTAATTAAAGAATCACTGGAATCGGGACCTCCTACTAGAGAAAGTTTGCCTTCCCGATCGCCCTTTCCCAATTTCCCATTACAGCCATTTCCCGTGATTAATTAAAGAATGACTGGCATCGGGATATCCTACTAAAGAAAGTTTTTATTCCCGATTACCTTTGCCACATTTCCCATTACCAAGATTTTAAAACTCAGCCCGAACCGTAAACGAATAATCCCCGCCCGGTTCAAGCTGATAATCCCATTTTTCCAGAAAACGGTGCAGCGGTTCCTGAATCAATGCCCTACCCTGAGAAGGCTCAAGAATCAGTGTTTTTTCTGACGTGAAACGCCACTGAAACTGCCACTCAAAATTGCCGGCAGTCACTTCACCCTCAATCGTGCCTTTTTGCCAAGATTGACCAGTAACCCGGACATATGCAGTTGTTTCAGGCAAACGTCTCGAACTCACCTTTTTGTTTCCGCGTTTGTTTCTGCAATTGTGCGACTATTGTAAAGGCTCATGGCTTTTTCTACTCCTTGGTGCAGACTTAGTTCCACAGCTTCTACAACCAGTTTAAGCACTTTCTCTACTAACTGACTTTCCTCTGAGGAAAATTTTCCTAACACGAAGGAAATCGTATCTTTCTCATTTTTAGCAGCATCGTTTTGAGGTTTGCCGATGCCAATCCGCAAGCGGGGAAATTTGTCTGTGCCCAAATGAGAAATTGTCGATTTCATGCCGTTGTGTCCGCCGGCGGAACCGGCAAGCCGCATTCTCAATTTCCCGATCGGCAAATCCATATCATCGTATACTATTAATACCGACTCCGCAGGTATTTTGTACCAATCCGTCGCCGCCCGAATCGCTTGACCCGACAGATTCATGTAAGTAAGCGGTTTCAGCAAGCGGATTTTCTGTCCCCGCGGCCGGTTTCCCTCGCCAAATATGCCTTGAAATTTGCGATTTTCCGACAGCGAAATCTGCCAAGATTTAGCCAAGGCATCGACAGCATTAAAGCCTATGTTGTGTCGGGTGCGATCGTATTTAGGTTCGGGATTGCCTAACCCAACTATTAGCTGGGGAATCACTAACTCCGCTGGTGTTTCCGACTTCTGAGTGTTGTTCATTTAAGTGTCTGTGCTATCTTCCTTGGGCTTCGCCGCCGTGAGTTTTTCAGTTTCCGGTTTGCTGCTAGTTGCTACTGCTTCTTCTAACTGCTTAGCTTCCCGCGTGAACTCCGACTCAAAATCCCGCGAAGCATCTTGAAATCCGCGAATTGCTTTCCCCATACTCCGGCCGATTTCAGGTAATTTTTTCGGGCCAAATACCAATAGGGCGATCGTAAAAATAACGGCCATTTCGGGCAAACCAATGCCAAAAATATTCATGGTTTTTCTCCAGCAATTTGTTTAGTTACTTCTTGTTTATTTATGGCAAAAGTAATCGGAAAGGGTAAGGAAAAACGGGAAAACTTAGCTTTTACCCTTTCTCCTCAACCCTCAGCTTTTACTTTTAGCCTTACTGTTTTGTGATCAATTTTTAGCGGCCTAGGCTCGACCAATCCATATCCACACTCTCCAGAATCAGAGAAGAGTTGTAGATTTGCAAAATAATCAACAAGAACACGAAAAACAGTCCAATGAAAACGCTCATCAACAGCGTGGTTCCCCAGCCGGGGGCTACCTTGCCGTATTCCGAGTTAAGGGGTTTGAGTATATCTCCTAACCAAGTCCGTTGTGCCATAAGTCACCTGCAATGAATCTCTACAGAAAAGTTTGACATATTTCTACCGCTAATTGCGATCGCAATTTCTCAGAAATGCTGCAGGGGGGACTCGGAAAACAGGGAGTGGCGGTTGGCTGCCATACCGTACAGCGCCTAAAATCACGAGACTTTCAGACGGATTGTTATTTTTTGTAATATTATAGAGTGGAGCACTCATAATCGATCAAAAATATGGAACCCGCAGCAGTTCTCGGCATTTCACTGGGCGTGTGTCTGGTGGCAATCACCGGATTCTCGATATACACGGCTTTCGGTCCCCCTTCTAAGGAATTGAGAGATCCTTTTGAAGAACACGAAGACTAAAGAAGAAGGAAGCCACAACACGGATTCGGACACGGATACACGGATGAATTTAAGTGTGTTTCCAGATATCTCCTATTCTCTGTCTCTCCCTCTCTCCCTGGTAGATATTCTTCTAGGGGTGGGAAGGGAGTGATGCTGTGAGGCGATCGCCTGTCGCCTACTCGTCAAATGGTATATTTTTCATAAATACAGTAAATCTCTATTCCATTTAAGCTAAAAATTATTAGGTGTCAGGCTAAAGCATCATGGGGAACACATTTGGGCATTTATTTCGGATATCGACATTTGGGGAATCTCACGGCGGCGGTGTGGGAGTAGTAATTGACGGTTGCCCGCCCCTGGTGTCGATCGACGCATCGGAAATTCAAGCCGAACTCGATCGCCGCCGCCCTGGCCAAAGCAAAATTACCACGCCCCGCAAAGAAGCAGATACCTGCGAAATTCTGTCGGGGGTGTTTGAAGGCAAAACTTTGGGAACGCCGATCGCAATTTTAGTCCGCAATCAAGACACTCGCCCCCAAGATTACGGTGAAATGGCGACAACTTACCGCCCTTCTCACGCTGATGCTACCTACGATGCCAAGTACGGAATTCGTAACTGGCAAGGCGGAGGTCGCAGTTCGGCGAGAGAGACAATTGGTAGAGTAGCAGCAGGCGCGATCGCAAAAAAAATTCTCAAACAAGCAGCAGGAGTCGAAATAGTCGGCTACGTCAAACGCATCAAAGACTTAGAATGTGTCGCCGACCCGGACACTGTTACCTTAGAACAAGTAGAAAGCAACATCGTCCGCTGTCCAGATGCCGAATGTGCCGAAAGAATGATTGAACTGATCGAAAAAGTTCGCGACAGCGGAGATTCGATCGGCGGTGTAGTCGAATGCGTCGCCCGCCATGTACCCAAAGGGCTGGGAATGCCCGTATTCGACAAACTCGAAGCCGACTTGGCCAAAGCCATCATGTCCTTGCCCGCCAGCAAAGGCTTTGAAATAGGTTCCGGGTTTGCCGGGACTCTGCTCAAGGGCAGCGAACATAATGATGAATACTATACTGATGATAAGGGTGTAATTCGTACAGTGACGAATCGCTCTGGTGGAATTCAGGGTGGGATTGCTAACGGCGAAAATATAATTTTGCGGGCGGCATTCAAGCCGACTGCGACAATTCGCCAGCAGCAGCGCACCGTTACCCGAGAAGGCGAAGAAACGCTGCTGGCTGCCAAGGGACGGCATGACCCTTGTGTTTTGCCAAGAGCTGTGCCAATGGTGGAAGCGATGGTAGCTTTAGTGTTGTGCGACCATCTGCTGCGCCATCACGGACAATGTGGAACCTTAAAGCCTGAATTTTAAAATGGAAATCAGCTTGTCCTCTGTAGCGGCAACTCCCGTTGATTGCCCTCAACCCTCCGAATCAATAAAAGGTATAGATGATTTTGTCGTACAGTTCTGGGGCGTGCGGGGCAGTGTTCCGACACCCGGACAGGAAACTGTTCGCTACGGCGGCAATACTTCTTGTTTGGAAATGCGAGTCGCTGGCAAACGCTTGATTTTTGACGGCGGAACAGGCTTGCGGATGCTGGGAGACCAGTTGGTGCAAGAAATGCCTGTGCAAGCTTATATGTTTTTTACTCACTATCACTGGGATCACATTCAAGGTTTCCCGCTGTTCGCCCCAGCTTTCATCCGCGGCAATAGCTTTGATATTTACGGGGCGACTCCGCCGGATGGAGATTGCATGAAAAGGCACTTCGTTGAACGGGTGCTCCACTCGAATTCGCCGGTGCCGCTGATGGGTTTGCAGGCAGATTTGAATTTTTACGAACTCAATCACAACCAGACGATGATGCTGGACGATATTGAGATTAGGACGGGTTCTCTGAATCACCCGAATACTGCTATGGGATATCGGGTGAGTTGGCAGGGACGATCTGTTGTTTATTGTTCGGATACTGAGCATTTTCCCGATCGACTAGATGAGAATGTCTACAATTTAGCCCTCGACGCTGATGTACTGATTTACGATGCGATGTACACAGATGAGGAATATCACAACCCCAAGTCTCCGAAGGTGGGTTGGGGACACTCGACTTGGCAGGAAGCGGTGAGAATGGCTAAGGAGGCCCGCGTGAAACGAGTGGTGATTTTTCACCATGATCCGGCTCATACTGACGATTTTCTCGATCGCATCGCCGAAGATGTGCAAATCGCTTTTCCGAAGGCTGTCATGGCCCGCGAGGGTCTGATTTTGCCGATCGGCTTCTGAAAAGTCGCCTAGGCGAGCTCGATCGAACCATCAACCGATCGAACCATAATTGTTATGTGAATATGTGGATCTGGGGCGAAACCAGCTCCACAATTTTTTTTAATACGCAGCAAACTCTTAACTGCATGGTATAATTCTTGCTTGTTAAGTTTTTAGCCAGATTATTTAAGGTTTTTTTTATTCTTCAACCGCGTCCGCAAGACGCCAAGACGTAAGATAATTGGAGGATTGCCCAGGGTGAAAAGGAGACTGTTTTGAATGTCAACAAACACGGGGAGGCGAGGATCTCGCACGCCTGAGTGCTAGTCTGAAGCCAGTAGACTTCCACAAGCCTTGTTACAGATTAATTATTAAGGACAAAAACTGAAGTTATAGCTCGGATCAAATAAAAGCGCGATCGGTTTTTTGGGATCATGAATATTGACAACTCTCAAAAGCTAATAGCTTTTAGGTACAAACTGAGAAAATTTTCAGCAGTCAATTTGACTAACCAGAAAGAAACGATGGCTCTTGGGTTTGGCAGTAGCTGCGGCAAGCGAATGTTATGACTTGACTATCAAAATGGGAAATTTACGTTTTAGATCTTCAGCACATCAATACAGATGGATTGCCCTAGGCAGTTTTGCTGTAATTATGGGTATTTCAGGCGCCCTGGCCTACCGCCTCGCCCCGCCCCCCGGATTCATGGCTCAAGGCACTCTCACCTCTAATAATCCGCCAGTCAAATTTTCGACCACGGGTACCACAATTCTCAAGCAGGGAGAGCAACTCACCCCGGAGGTTCTCCTAGCAGATAATGTTGTCAAAGCAGTGGCAGATGCAGTTAAGCTGTCGCCCCAGCAAGTTCGACAAAATGCTAGTGTCAAGATTTCTAAGCCGGAACAACCCCTAGAAATTGTGGTTGGGTATCGCTCGCTCGATCAGGAGCAAGCAATCCAAACGGCGGATATGTTGATGAAGGGCATGGTTGAAAAAAGCCGCCTGATTAACAGATATCGGTGGCAATCAGTCAATCAGTCGCTCAACCAACGCTTGGCACAAGTCACTCAAGACCTGAAACAAGCTCAGCAAAAACTCGACCAATACGAAAGAGAGCGCGCTCGCCTGTTGCAGCAAATGAAGCTTCAGCAAGACTTTTACAACAAAACTCAGCTTGCAATGGCGGATACGCAAGCGTCGGAAAAAGAAATGGTTAGCAGTTTGGCCGCCGCTACAGTGCCGCAAATTGTGGCGACGCCCACGAGCGATCCGACAGTGCCTCTGATTTTGGGAATTGGCTTGCTGCTAGCAATTTTGGTCAGCCGCGGTTTGATTCCTTCGGTGGCGGATTGGAGGTACAAAGCAGCTTTTCAGCGAGAAGAGAGCGAAAGGCTCCAAAGTGCTTTGTACCGACTGATCAAAGAAGGCCGGGGCGAAATAACTCTGGTGCGGTTTGCGATGGAAACGCGACTGTCGCCGGATGTCGCTCAGCGTTTTTTGAACCAACAAGCTGAAGTTTTTAATGCCAATTGCGAAATTAAAGACGACGGCAGCATTTTGTATCACTTCCACATTTAAAGGGCTGCGAGCGATCGCAATCCACAGAAGACTTTAGCCGATCTGGGCATCACTGCTCGATCGGCTTGTTTTTTTCTTAATCTGATATCTTGCACCATTGTCAGCAACAGGCAAGATGCCTGTTCCACAAAATATAAATTTTCTTGTGGAACAGGCCGGAAAGCCTGTTCATAAAAGACTAATTGAGAATAGTGCAACATCTCAGTTAATAGGACTTATATCAGGTTCTGTCGATCGACTATCCCCCTCTAGGTAGGCGCGGGTTTACGGGATGTATAACTTATACTACTACTACAGATTTGGGTCAACCCGCCGACGCGATCTGGCGTGGCGGTGATTTGACCCGACATGATATTAACCTCAACCGGGTTTCTTAGCTTGTAAGATGCCCCGGAGCTAAAAATTGCTCGATCGACATAGGTGTTGACTAACGTAGAACACCCGAAGATTGGGCCAGTTTGTCCCAGACTGGCTAAAAAATATTTTTTTTGTTTCTGCTTGCTTTTTGCTTAAACATATGTATAATGATAAAAAATCAGTAAATGTACGGTTGCTTTTTACCGGAGTTACCTGATTAAGGGTTAATTTATCCTTAAATCTTTCTTAAGGTCTAACTCAACTCAGTAGAAATGCTGTAGTATAGAGCAATAACGGATTCAGGTAGGTTATGTAGTTTCACATCAGAAACTCGATCGGGCAAAAGCCTGAAATCAAACTCTCCGACTGAAAGCGTACATTTTCATATTGAACTTTTGTAATCACCTAGAGGCTAAACCATGATTTTTGGAATAATTGGTTCAACGTTCCTAGCTTACTTTTTGCTAATGTCGGTCGCTAATTACGGCGACACTGGAATGTAGATTAGTTAAGGCACTTATGCACCGAGACATAAGGCAGCAGGCAAAAAAAGCTGTTTGACAACTTCTTGACAACTTCGATTAAGTCTCAGCTTGGGCCATGTCTGTCATGTCAGAGTAGTGTCTGATCGGACAAAAAAATGGATGAAGGAGTCGTTAAGTACCGCTGTGACTGGGAAGAAGCAGACCCTGTAGCTGCCCGGAACATAGCAGATTTGATGGACTGGCGCGATCGGCTCCACGCTTGGGGATTAATTGGCGTCTACGAAAATGGCATAGGGTTTGGCAACGTCAGTGTCAGACTCGGTAATTCTTGCCAATTCGTGATTTCGGGAACCCAGACTGCACACTTGAAGACTCTGGGACCAGAATTCTACTCTACTGTTACCAAATTTAACTTAGAACAAAATTTCCTCGGCTGCCGGGGCCCCGTACAAGCTTCGTCGGAGTCCCTGACTCACGGGGCCCTGTACCTTCAGAGAGAGGACGTGGGCGGGATAATTCACGTCCATAATCCTCAGCTATGGCAGCAACTGCTGTTTAAGATTCCTACTACTAGAAAAGAAATACCTTACGGCACTCCCCAGATGGCCTTAGAAATGTTTAGACTTTTTGAGGAGGAGAATTTGGCCGATCGCAAAATTCTGGCGATGGCAGGTCACGAGGACGGCATTATCTGTTTTGGCGGCACCGTGGACGAAGCTGGCCAAGTGCTTTCTGCTGCGATCGGTTACACATGAGATATTGAACTATTCTCAAAAAAAGCTAAGAAACCAGGTTTATTGACAAAAAACCTAGAATTTTACCTGTGTCTATGGGAACTGAGATGTTGCACCAATATCAATAGTCCTTAATCCTTTTTTGGGCGGGTTCTCCTGCCCAACCCCTACTCCCACAAAAAATTAATTCTTTGTGGAACAGGCATCTTGCCTGTTCTTGATAATGGTGCAACATCTCAGTGCCAAGAAACTAAGGTGATGACGTGGATGCCTGATTTGAGTTAGACTGAGCTTTACCCTTGACATCGGGCGGCTGGCTCGATTTAGCCTAATGGGTTCACAACTTTTGAAGTGCCTCTTGCCTCTGCGGTAAGGGAAAGATATTTTTAAAGAGAAACACATTATATAACAAAAGCTGAGAGTCATCGTGAATCAAACTAAACTTGTAAGCTCAAAAGAATTGCAATCAGAGGTATCTCGTCTCACCGAAGAGCTGCAAATGCGCGACCAATTGGTGCAGCAGTTGTCTCAAGAACTTTTCCGGCTGGTGAAGGGCAATTCTAGTTTTGTGCCGGCGCCGGAAGTTTCCGATCGCCACCAAGCTCAAATGCAGGCAATGCGGGAACAACTCCAAGCTGTTGAAGAACAGGTGGGTTTTTATCAGGAACAAATCGCAGAGCGGGATACTGAGGTTTACCAACTGCGGCAGTCTGTGCAAGAATTGACGGATCGCTCTCGGATGCTAGAACAGGTGGTTCAGGAATTGCCGGGGGTTTACCGCCAGAAGTTTGCCGAGCGACTCGATCCAATTAAGGAAAAGTTGGAGCAACTGCAAAAGGAAAACCGCCAGTTGCACACTGAGTTGCAAAGCGTAACTTACCGTCTCGCTGTGCGGAGCCGCAAGGCTAAGGGCCTGGATCTGCCGAGCGTCGATGCTGAGGACGATCGGGGAATTCAAATGCCGAGCTTTGGCAATGTCTAAGGTTTTGATTGTGGCGGGTGGTGAGAATGATCCGGCTGCAAGTCTCAAGGCGGCGATCTCTCAATCTCATCCTTTAACTGAAGTCAATATCTGTGGGGTTTCTGAACTCCATTCGGGCGCGATCGATCCGGGTGGGGCGATCGTTTGTCCTTTGACGCTGAATGTGCCAGAAAATCTGGTTTTTCCGGCTCAAGATGTGTTTCGATTTTGTGGCAATGTTTCGGCGGCGCGCGATCGAGTGTCCCAGGAGCTGCTTTTTCCCGTCGGTGCTGGCAATTTTTGGCTGCCTGTGGTGTTGACGGCAAAGGGGCCACTGTATGCTGAGGTGATCGGTGGCGAATCTGAGAAGCAGTCTGGGGAGTGGAGTTACTCTCAACCGGTGCATTTGTCGGATGTTTGGCGACAGCAGTTGTATGAGTTGGCTTACGGCTTGCTGAATCTTTTAAAGGCGCCGCCGGCGACTTATTTGATGCAGTTCGGGTTTGTAGGGGAAAGGATTTGTTTCGATCGACTTTGGCCTTTTCCGGCTGCACCTGCGATCGCTTCTGTCGGCGTTCAAGTGCCGGATTTATTTGTTTGTCATTGGTATTGCTTGACAAATAAACCTATTTATGATATTGAAATTAACTCTGCGGTTGCTTGAAGTCTCTTGGAAACTTGAGATTTAAACTCGGGATCTCATTTTAATCAAGCAACTAAAGCCGGAGTTTCAGTGGAGATAACTTGCTCGAAACTGTCGAAGATTTCAAAGAGTTGGTCGAGTTGAGTAATTTCAAAAATTAGCTTGACTGTGGCTGAGAGGTTGCAGATGACGAGGCGGCATCCCCGGTGGCGGGCGGCGTTGAGTCCGCCGACTAAGGCGCAAATCCCGGAACTGTCGATGAAATCTACGGCGGCCATGTCTATTACCCAGAGTTTGTGGCGATCGGGCACAATCTCGGCTAGCTGTTGCTGGAGGAGGCTGCCGGCTTGGGAGTCGAGGCAGTTGTGAGGTTGAAGGACGATGGGTTGGTTGAAGTTGGGAAATTCCATAGCAGTTATCCTACGATCGTAAAGTATGAATAAGTTAGTTTATTTGCTGACTCTGTTGAGAGACTCAGGGAATTTCAGCTAAGGTTTTAGGATGCGCGCTCGAGCTAGGGAATCGGTGGGGAGAGCCGTCGTGATAAATTTAGTAGGAAACTGGCTGGCGATCGCGCGGAACGCAACTGCAACAATTCTCTATTCATCTAGTATGCCTGAAAGGCTAATTTTTAGTTGGGCCAGCGATCGCGACAACAGTGTGTTTTTCATCACAGCGAAAGATTGCACTATTGGCTGAATCGAGCCAATATATAAATGTATTGAGCTTTGCAAAAGTTTACGAAGGCAGTATCGAATGTCTTTTGAGTTTTTATCGTTAGAGACTATTCAGCAGTTTGCGCGTGATTACGGCTACTGGGCAGTATTTCTGGGAATTTTGCTGGAAAATCTGGGAGTTCCTCTTCCAGGCGAGACTATTACGATTGCTGGCGGGTTTTTAGCTGGCAGCGGGGAACTGAATTACTGGTTTGTGCTCGGCAGTGCGATCGCTGGTGCTACATTGGGGGGAAATTTTGGTTATGCGATCGGCAGGTACGGCGGCTGGCCACTGCTGCTGAAGCTGGGACAATTTTTCCGCTTCCGAGAAGAACAACTGTTTGACTTAAAAGAACAGTTTAGCAAAAATGCAGCTAAGGCCGTATTTTTGGGCCGTTTCATTGCCCTGCTGCGAATTTTTGCTAGCCCCCTAGCGGGTATTGCAGAAATGCCTTTTTGGAAATTTTCGCTGTTCAATGTTCTGGGTGCTGCAAGCTGGGCATCTGTAATGGTGAGTTTATCCTACTTCTTGGGACAAGTTGTGTCTTTAGAGAAATTGGTAGCTTGGGCTGCTCAATTTGCGGTATTTGCTTTGCTGTTAGCAGTTGCTTGGATTGCAATTCCTATTTGGTTGGAGGCGCGGAGTTTGGACAAGACTAAGTAGGGTTGCCATCCGTTACCCAAAAAAATCAATATTCTTGTGGAACGGGCATCTTGCCCGTTCTTTATAAGAGTTGAACATACGAGCTTAAACTTACATTTTGTGCCAAGATTAGCAACGGGCTAGAAGCCCGTTCCACAAACAATAAACTTTTTTGTAAAAAAAACGAAACCATACATTTATAATAGGTATAAATCATGGGATACACTACAATTTTTGACGGGATATTTCCTTTAAATAAACGGTTATTAGACAGCGAAGCTATTTACTTATTAGAGTTTTCTCGAACTCGACGGATGAAGAGAAATCCGGCGATTTTGCAAAGTATTCCCGATCCGGCGAGAACAGCGGTGGGTTTTTTGGGGAGCATCTCAAATATGTAATGAGTATAAATACTATTCAGGCCAAAGCGAAATTTAAATAAGCACAACGATGTTTC
>NZ_JAUBSH010000052.1:0-46465 GCF_036704705.1 Microcoleus sp. K1-B1
TGAGTTACCTCAGTAGATATATTCTTTTTGTTTACTTATCTTAACATAGTTCGGTTTTTTTGCGCCGACCTACTTAACAAAACTCGTTTCCTTAGCCTCTAATTTAGCGCGATCGACCTCTTGCAAATCCCCGTGGTCTAAAGTCCAAAATCGATCGGCCACGCTCAACAAATCGCTAGCATCGTGAGTTACAATCAACAAAGTCCAGTGACTTTTCAACTTACTCAACAAGCTTACCAACTGCCGCCGCATCGACCAATCCAAACCCGCCGTCGGTTCGTCCAAAAGTAGCAAATGCGGCTGCCGAATTAGCTGCACCGCCAGGGCTACCCTCCGCTGTTGTCCACCGCTCAAAGCGTGGGGGGAAGCGCGCAGCGGCAAATGTCCGAGCCCCACTTCTGCCATTGCTGAGTTAATTTGTTCTTGTCCCAATTCAGGATGTCCCAGTCGCAATTCTTCTAAAATTGTGCCTCCGCAAAAATGCCTTTCTGGAAACTGGAACACTAAACCTCCTAATTGTTGCAAGTGTTCCGGTGTTAATTCTTGTTCCCGCCAGCGGATGTCGCCGCTAGTTTTTTCCGCTAAACCTGCTAATATTTCTAATAGGGTACTTTTGCCTGAACCGCTGCGGCCGACAATCAGCCCCATTTGCTGCGAGGCCAGTTCTAAGTTAATATTTTTCAGAATAGGATTAGGACAGGCGGTAGGATGATATACTAAGTTTTTTAGATAAAGCATTAACGGCAGTTGTTAGTTGGCAGTTGTTAGTTGGCAGTTGTTAACACTCAACAGTCAACAATCAGAAAAATTGTTATTGTTGGAGCGGGGAACTTCTGGTTGTGCTATTGATAATAGTTAAGGCTGTTTTTGGCTGGGGCCGATCGCACACAATTATTTTACATAAATCTTAACAAAAATTTCCTTTTTTTTCAGGATGAGCGTTTAATTTTTATGTTTTTTCATGGTATATTTTAATAATGGAAATCTGTCCTTTAATATATTATAAGCCACACTCCCATTATTAAAATATACCTCAACAACCACAAAAAATCAAGCAAATTTCACTCTTTTTTTGGTCGCGGCCCGAAAGTCTGAAAATTTAACTCTCTTGTTTCTAGTTTACAGTATATTACATTGAGAGAATTGACGATGACGAAAACCCCTTTAGCATCGCTGGGCAAGCAAATGTTAAGTTCTAAACAGACAGTGCGGGCGATCGCCAGTGCAGGAGCGATCGCCCTCAGCATCTGCATTAACTCGGCAGTAGCGGGCGATCCCTTTCGCAGCAGCAACCCGCAGGCGATCGGGCCCAACACCGAAACCGCTTTCAAAACAATGTTTCAGCAAGGAAACTACAAACAAGCAAAAACTCAAATTCAACAAGCACTATCAGCCGAACCAAACGAGCCGCTAGCCTATGCACTGGCAGCCTCCCTCTCATACATCGAGCAGGACTTAAACTCGATGAATTCCTACGCGCAAAAAACCCGCGAATTCGGCGAAAAACTGACTAAAACTAATCCATTGCGCGGCAATATTTACACAGCAACAGGTCACTTTCTAGAAGGGGCAAACATTATAGCAAAAGAAGGAACAACCAAAGGCGCGCCCCAAGCACTCAACAAACTGCGAGTAGTATTTCAATACCTAGAAGCCGCCGATAAAATAGCGCCCAACGACCCCGAACTCAACCTGCTAAAAGGCTACATGGACTTAATGCTAGCCACAAACCTGCCCTTCTCCAACCCCAACGAAGCAATTCAAAGACTCGAACAAAAAGCCTCTCCCCGCTACTTAGCTTATCGCGGCATGGCAGTAGGCTATCGAGACTTGAAAAAGTACGATCGCGCTTTAGAATTTGCGAACAAATCCCTAGCAGAAACACCCAATAATCCCGAAGTTCTCTATCTAAAAGCACAAATTTTGTTTTCCCAATCCCAGGGAAAAGACAGCAACAAAACCTTACTTGAGGAAGCCCGAAAAAACTTCGACGCAGCCTTAGCAAAACCCGACCAACTGCCGCGCAGTTTAGTAGCCGAAATCTTCTTTCAGCAGTGCAGAACCCGCAACCGTCTCGACAGCAAATCTCGCGCCTGCGACCCGATGCGCGATAAAATTAGAGATGCAGATGGAGTCTGGGGGCCGGCGGCCTTACCACCACTATAAAAAGAGTCAGAGGGGAAGTCAGGAGTCAGGAGTCAGGAGGAAAATTTTCCCTGTCTCCCTCTCTCCCAATTTTCCTCTCTCCTGCAATCCAATTCCTGCAATTCCATTCCCTTTCTTTGAAAAAATTGATGCAAGTAGAGTTTCGCGAGTTTAACCCCTTTGACCTCTGGATTTGGCTGAAGTTCAGCAACGTGCCTTCAAATGGTGAAAAACAGTATGTTGAAGAAGTGTTTGACTCTTGGTTTTTCTTGGGAAAACTCGGAGGATTTAATGCGGAAAATTTGCAAGTTCAAGATGAAGGCTTAGATATCAGTCAGATGAATTACGATGTTAATCTAGCCGACCAAAGCATGATGGCTTTGATGCACAATATGGGAGAAATGGAGTATCAAGGTTCTTGGGCTCGCTGCTGGTTTGATTTGGGCACTAGCGATGCAATTGGCCTCGATGTTTTGATTAATGTTTTCCAGCAACTCAGCAAAGAATTCGTAACGATTGAAAAACTCATTATTGGCGGGGAAAATACAGACTGGCCCGTTGACACCAGTCGCCGTCGAGAGTCTTTTGCTGCTGATAATTAGTCATTAGTGATTACTCATTAGGGGCGGATTCTACTGATTACTAGGAAGAGCTTGGTAACACATATCCGGAGGCTCTGCCTCATATTTGCCTTCTTGGAAAGCGAGGCAGAGCCTCTGGACATTGATTCCTAGGCAGAGCCTAGGAAGCAGTTAACTGATGACTAATTACTGATGACTAATGACTGATAACTAATTATGCAAAAAGGTACAATTCGTGTAATTGTTTTAGGATTAATTCGATCGGGCGATCGCATCTTCGTGTCAGAATGCGAAGATCCGGTCAAACAAGACACATTTTACCGAGCTCTGGGCGGTGGCATAGAATTCGGAGAACACAGCATCGACGCTTTGCAAAGAGAGTTTCAAGAAGAAATTAAAGCCGAGTTAACAAATATCAAATATTTGACTTGTTTGGAAAACTTCTTTGTTTATAATGGCAAAGCCGGACACGAACTAATACAACTATACCAGTGCGATTTTGTTGATTCCAAATTTTATGAATTGGAGAGTCTGGATTTTGCAGACGGAGATGGGGAACATACTGCATTTTGGATGCCGATCGATCGCTTTCGATCGGGCGAATTGCGCCTAGTTCCAGAGCAATTTATCGATTACTGCGAAGGCTAATAACTCAACCAGTACCAAAAAACAAATACCTGATATCGAGGAATTAAATCTAAAATATTTGCCCTAGGGGCGGGTTTCACCTGAAATATTTGCGATAACTAACAGGATGAATAAACCCGCCCCTTCCTTCCGCCCCCCGCATTACCCGGATCTACCTTACACTAGGCAGAGTCCGCAACAGCTCATAGAGCAAAGAGTTGATAAAACCGAGGGCGATAGCCCCCAGCAAAGCACTCCAAATTCCCCAGCGCAAGCGAAATCCATCCACTAGCCAAGCCGCCAATCCAAAGATAATCGCGTTGATAACAATTATCCACAAACCAAAAGTTACCAACACCAATGGAAAACCCAAAACCACAAAAAGCGGCCGCACCAAAGCATTCAGCAATCCAAAAACCGCAGCCGAAATCATCGCTTTTCCAAAAGTGTCAATGTCCACCCCGATGGGCAACTTGGAAATGATAAAAAAGCTCACCGAAGTAACTAGCCAAGCAATTGCCAGCGAAACGATATCCATGTGTTCATCTCCTTAAAAAAGCTAAACATTAAATCGGAACAACAGCACATCCCCCTCTTGTACAACATACTCTTTTCCTTCACTGCGAACTAAGCCTTTTTCCTTAGCTGCATTCATCGCGCCCGTAGCAACCAAATCTTCATATGCTACAGTTTCGGCCCGGATGAAACCCCGTTCAAAATCAGAGTGAATCACCCCCGCAGCTTGCGGTGCTAGCATTCCAGCGATAATCGTCCAAGCGCGAGTTTCTTTTGGCCCGCTAGTAAAATAAGTCCGCAAACCCAATAATTCGTAAGTAGCTCGAATCAGAGATTTCAAGCCACCTTCTTTGACCCCCAGAGATTCTAGGAAATCCGTTCGTTCTTCCTCGGATAACTCCACCAATTCTGACTCAACTTGCGCCGAAACTATGACAACCTTAGCATTTTCTTTAGCTGCTACTTCCCGCACTTGTTCGACATAGTTATTTCCTGTTCCTAAATCGTCATCAGACACGTTAGCAGCATAGATAATTGGTTTGTTGGTCAGTAATTCCAAACCTTTAACTAATTCAGCTTCTTCATCTGTGAAATTGTACTGCCTCGCTGGTTTCCCGGCATTCAAAACCGCGACCAATTTTTCGAGTACATCCACTTCTGCCTGAGCTTCCTTATTGTTGCGGGCCAGCTTGCGAGTGCGATCGAGCCTGCGTTCAATTTGAGCTAAATCTGCTAAAATTAATTCGAGATTGATAATGTCAATATCTCGGATCGGATCGACAGAACCCGCAACGTGAATGATGTCGTCATTTTCAAAACAGCGGACAACATGGACGATCGCATCTACAGCCCGAATGTGAGACAAAAACTGATTTCCCAGTCCTTCCCCCTGACTCGCCCCCTTCACCAAACCCGCAATATCCACAAACTCAATCCGCGTCGGCACAGTTTGCGCGGAATTGGAAATATTGCTCAGCACCTTCAACCGTTCGTCTGGCACTGCCACGATACCCGTATTTGGCTCGATCGTACAGAAAGGAAAATTAGCAGCAGTCGCCTTGGCATTAGCAACCAGAGCATTAAACAAAGTAGATTTGCCAACATTAGGCAGTCCGACAATTCCGGCAGTAAGCATAGCTATTTAGAAACATATCACTGTTTCAAAATATCATAAGCAATAGCAATATATCTGACTTGTGCCTTCTAACTTCTAAAGCTAAGCTTGAATAAATATCTAACTTGAGGTAGATGGCTAAATGGTTAACAAGTGGTTAAGCAAAGTAACGATAGCTGCGGGGCTGTCGCTGCCCCTGTTAGCGCTGACAGCAGCTAGCGTTTTCGCTGAGGTGGTCAAAATTTCCGTGATTAACAACAGCGGCCAGACGATGACAGCCGTTTATATGTCTCCTCCCGATAAGGATACTTGGGGAGAAAACGAGCTAGAGGCCCCGATTGCCGATCGGGGAAAGGCAGATTTTGAGTGGAATCAAGCTGACTACGGGGGCTCGGATGCGGGCTGTATTTTCGATGTCAGGGCCGAATACGAGGACGGCAAATCCACTGATTTGGATGCTGTTGACCTTTGTAAAGAGACTGCGCTCAACTTCAATTAATTGATAATTTAGGCAAAAACCGAGTTTTTTCAAGTCTGATATTCATCAACAAGATTGGGGACTTTGGAGAAACCCGGTTTTTGCGATCGACCTGACAAACAATCTTAAATTTCGCGATAGACTAAAACATAATTTACACAGGTTCAGGGATTGTCTGAGGAATTGGCCCCGGCACTGTCTGAGGAATTGGAGAGGGTACAGTTTCCGGCACCGGTTCGGGAATTGGCTGCGGAATTGGTGCAGGTACCGGTTCTGGTACAATGCCGGGAATTGGTTCGGGAACGGGGCCCGGCACTGGTGGCGATGCGGGTATAGTCGGCAGCCCCGGTTCGGTACTGGGAATCTGCGGGCCTGGAAATGGAGTAGGGTTGGGAAAAATCACGGCAATTCTATTAATAACTCAATAGATTCATGCTAGATAAAAAACTCAAACTACGACATCTATCTAAATAGTTAAAATTTATTAAATTTGATATTTTGCACCATTTTTAATCAGCTTTTTGGAGTAGATGACAGCAACCGGATTTATCTGTATTTGATTTTTTATGCTGACCGAAAGCAATTTGGTCACAGCCCCCCGGTACAGGCCGTAGACCCTTGAAAAAAGTGTAGCGTACTCATCACGTGCGATCGCTACAGCCCGTGGAAGCAATTCTAAAATCTAAAATCTAAAATCTAAAATATAAAATCGATCGCCCTCCGAAAAGCCTTGCCCGCCTGTAGTTCTGGACGACACCTAGCCAAAAGTACAGGTTCTGTCCTGTACTTACGGCTAGTTAGGAGCTAGCCTTTTGGCTAATTTAAGACTCAACTAAAAGCTAGGAACTTTTTAGGGGTTGCTCTCTTAGAATCAAACCACGACCAGCCCCAAAATTTAGTTGAAATTCAACAACTAAAATTAAGCTTTATGACACAGAGTGATAAATTATATCAAAAGCTGTTAGAGCAATAGTCCGGACAGTTTTTATATGGCCCAATGGCTTATTCTGTAGGACTTTGAGCCACTGTGGATAATTAAATCAATGTCAGCTCCACCCCGCTCGTTGCATTTAATTGGACTTTATTTATGATCCTTGCGCCGCGTAAGCTTGTAGTCTCGTTCCAAAAACTGTCCGGAGTATTGTTAGAGCTTGATGAAGATAGTCTAAAGGCGCAGCTTGGAATCAGAGTTCAAGAAATAGCGAGAGCTCCAACGGCTAGATCGGCTTCTTTAGAAAGTCTTGATGAGGCTCTAAGTGCGACTCCCAGAGGTGGAAGTCCCGATCAATCGTGCAGATGTCAACTTTGGCGATCGTCTCTTCAAGCGGCTGAATGTCAAATCCTACAATCTGATGTGCAGCGAACTATTTGACGATCGAGAAATTTAAGCTAAACTCGAAACAGCTTTCAATTTTGCCTTTTTCGTATCCGCTCAATAATCCGGGGTAAATCGCTCAACGATGCACCTGAAATGACGTAAAATCGTTTCTGAGTGCGTAGTCCGCCCCGAATTATTGAGCGGATACCCTTTTTCCCTCTATAAACTAAACGCTTATGACTCGTAACATCTACGCACTATTAGTTGGAATTGACAAATATGAAGATCCAATTCCTCCGTTGCAAGGCTGTATTAATGACCTTACAGCCATCGCGCAGTATCTAAATGAACGGGTTGCCAAAGAAGGATATCAACTACATTTGCAAACCCTCAAGGATCAAGAGGCTACCCGTCAAGCGATTATAGATGGATTTCGGAAGCATCTATGTAATGCTCAAAGCAATGATGTGGTTCTTTTCTACTATAGTGGTCATGGCGCTCAGGAAGAAGCACCAGAGGAATTTTGGCACGTAGAGCCAGACCGACATAATGAAACATTGGTCTGTTATGACAGTCGCCAGGAAGGAGGCTGGGATTTAGCAGATAAAGAATTGGCAAAACTGATTTCTGAAGTCTCAGCTAAAAACCCACACATTACTATTATTCTTGATTGCTGTCATTCCGGTTCTGGCAGTAAAAATCTATTCCAAGAAACAGGAGTCCGTCTCGCTTCCACAGACAAGCGCCAGCGCCCAATAGATAGCTTTATCTTTAAACTTGAAGAGTTAGAAAAACTCTCTAATTCCAGTAACGGTGAACTGAATTCCATTGGCCTGAAGCTTCCTAAAGGTCGTCACATTCTCTTAGGGGGTTGTCAAGATAGTCAACTGGCGAAGGAATATAATGGAGGGGGTCAAAAACGGGGTGCTTTTTCCTACTTTTTGATGGATACGTTGCAACAAGCTAATGGCAAGTTGACTTATCGGGATTTGTTCAACCGAGCAAAAGCTATAATTGGTAGTCGAGTTTTAGATCAGTCTCCCCAACTTGAAATAAATCATCCAGGAGATGATAATCAATTTTTCTTAGATGGCGCGATCGCAGAACGGACTCCCTACTTCACAGTTAGCTATCATAAAAAGTATAGTTGGGTCATTGATGGGGGTGCTGTTCACGGCGTTCAAAGTCCTTCTAACGGCGAAACGACTTTACTAGCACTCTTTCCCTTTGACAGCCATGCTGAAGACTTGCGGGAACCATCAAAGTCTGTCGGTGAAGCCAAAGTAACTCAGGTTTTGCCCCAGCTAAGTCAGGTCAGTATCAGTGGAATTGAAAACCTAAATTCCGACGAGAATAAGACGTTTAAAGCTGTTATTACCAGTTTACCTCTGCCACCTCTAGGTGTTTATTTTGAGGGAGAGGAAGCGGGGGTAAAGTTAGCACGTCAAGCGATACAGTCAGCAGGACTGAACAACCAACCCTCTGCTTATGTTCGCGAAGAACAGGAACTCACCAAAGCTCAATTTCGCTTGCTATGTCGGAATGACCAATATTTGATTGCTCGACCCGCTGACGATCGCCCCTTAGTAGCTCAAATTGAGGGTTATACGCCAGAGAATGCCGAAACAGCGATTCAACGATTAGAGCATATTGCGCGATGGAATGCGATCGCAGAACTCCCCAGTTCAGGTAATGGTCTAATTAAAGTTGGGGATGTGGAAATGAAACTTATCTTTAATGATCCAAACATTTCTCAATCCGGGCAGATGCGTTTGGAATATAACCACAAGGATAATCAGTGGGAACCTCCTCGTTTTCGGATAAAACTGACTAATAAAAGTCAGAAAAAACTTTACTGCGCTTTAGTCAATCTAACAGATTATTTTGCCATTAGCTCTCCGTTTTTTGACACAGGAAGTGTAGCTCTCAAACCTGGAGAAGAAGCTTGGGCTTTAGATCGAGAAGAATTAGAAGTAGAAGTACCTGATGAGTTATGGGAGCAAGGAATTACCGAGTTTAAAGACATTATTAAGTTGATTGTTTGTACGGCTGAGTTTGATGCTCGGTTACTGACTCAACAAGAACTGGATTTTCCCCGACCTATCGAAAGAGATATTTCCTCCCCAAATCAAAGTTCCCTGAATCGTTTGATGAATCGAGTGCAAAGTCGTACTATCAAACCCAAAAGTCAAGGAAAATATGATGATTGGTTCACAGATTCGATCGCAATTACAACTGTTCGACCCTTAGATGCTATTCGAGTTTCACCCACAGCAGAAAAAGAACTGGCAGCAGGAGTCAAGTTACAAGCGCATCCTAGCTTACAAGCAAATGTGCGTTTAACGACAATTCCTCAAGTGAGTCGGGATTTAGGAAATGTGATCTTGCCTCCTATTTTGCGAGAAGATCCTCAAGTCACTCAAACTTTTCAATTCACGAACAGTCGCGGAACCGATCCAGGTTTAAGTGTACTGGAATTGAGTCAAGTTGAAGACTATACAGTTGTTACCCCTGATTCGCCTTTAAAGTTGTTAGTTGACACAACATTAGGAGAAAATGAACATCTCTTACCTGTTGGCTATGATGGTGAGTTTTTCCTACCGTTAGGTCGAGGTCAAAAAACTAAAGACGGCAAAACGGAAATTCAGCTACAGCGATTACCAAAACCATTCAATCAGGACAGAAGCGTACAAGGCTCGATCAAAATCCTATTTCAAAAGGTGTTGTTGGAACCGCTGGGTTTAGAGTTTGAATATCCGCTTCTGAGAGTGGCTAAGGTAGCGTCAGATGAAACGATAACCTATGTCACCGATCAAACGCAGATAAAAGCACTGGTAGCGAAGAGCAAGCGAATTTTGCTCTATGTTCACGGCATTCTCGGCGATACCGATAATATGGTCAAGAGCGTTCAACGAGCGAAAGTTAAATTGAATGGGAAACTATGTCCTCTCAAAGACCATTACGATCTAGTTTTGGCTTTTGACTACGAGAATATTAATACTTCAATTGAAGATAATGCTCGTAAGTTAAAAAAACGCCTAGAAGAAATAGGATTGAAAGCTAATCACGGCAAACTTTTGCATATTGTTGCTCATTCAATGGGGGGGTTAGTTTCCCGTTGGTTGATTGAGCGAGAAGGCGGCAATAAGTTGGTTCAACATTTAATCATGTTGGGGACACCAAATGCAGGTTCTCCTTGGCCAACGGTGCAAGAATGGGCTACTTTCGCTTTGGGAATTGGGCTTAATAGTCTTTCCACCGTTGCTTGGCCTGTGAAAGTATTGGGGTGTTTACTCAGTGCCATAGAAGCTGTGGATGTAGCCCTAGATCAGATGAAACCGGGTTCTGAGTTTCTGAAATCCTTGGCTGCGAGTCCTAAAGATCCAGGTATTTCCTATTCAGTTCTTGCTGGTAATACTTCTATCAAAGCCATGCAAGGACAAGGAGAAGAAGCGAGTCGATTAAAGCGGCTGATGCAAAAATTATGCAGTCAAATTGTAGAATTTCCCTTCCTGGGTCAGTTGAATGATATTGCTGTGACTGTGCAGAGCATTAAGAGCCTTCCAGAAGGAAGAAAAAGTGCTCCTATGATTCAAGAAGTGGCTTGCGATCATTTGACTTATTTCGATGATTCAGAAGGTTTGAAGGCGTTGAGTTTAGCGTTGACTCAACAACAGTAAAATTTTAAAAAGGTACAGTAATTTTCTCAATGGCTGTTGCCTTTCTCACCTTGTCATTTATTTTAAATAGGAGTGCATCAATGTCTAAGTCTCAACACGACTTTCACCGTAATATCGCTATCATTATCGGGATTAATGATTACATCAATGAAGTTCCTCGCTTAGAGACAGCAGTCCCAGATGCTGAAGAATTTGCTCGCCTTATGCAAGAGCGGTATCAGTATGAAGTTCATTTGTTACTTAATGAAGATGCTACACTGAACAAGCTAAAACAACTGATTGACTGCTTCAGTAATAAAAAAATACCTTTTGGAAAAAATCCAGAGATTAATGATAAAGATCGCATCATACTCTATTTTGCCGGACATGGAAAAGCCTTTGACGCTAAAGAAAAACAAGAGGGGCCAGTTGGCTACTTAATTCCTCAAGATGCTACTGATAATCCTGATACTTACTTGAAAATGCAGGACTTCCACGATGCACTGCTAAAACTTCCTTGTCGGCATCTATTGGTCATTCTTGATTGCTGCTTTTCAGGAGCATTTTACTGGTCAAGCATCAATCGAGATGTGGTTCCGAAAGTTAAACTGTATAAACAAGTCTACGACCACTACATCAAATATCGGGCTTGGCAAGTTATTACCTCAACCTCTGATAAGCAAACAGCCATAGATTCTCCTCCCCGAGGTAAAGTAATAGTGGGTTCAAAGGTTCATTCTCCCTTTGCAAAACATCTTTTTGATGCTTTAAATAAGGGTGCCGACTTGGATAATGATGGCATTATTACAGCCAATGATCTCTTTAACTTTGTCCGAAAAGCAGTTGCAGTAGAAACAGAAGAATATAAAGCACAAACTCCTGGTATATGTCCGCTTAAACTACACGAGAATGGAGAATATCTTTTTCTATTGCAGAGTGAACCTAATTTAGAGGATGCACCTCGACTGCGCGTAGAAGATAGTCCCTATCGAGGATTAGAATCCTATGAAAAAGAACACAAAGACTTATATTTCGGTAGAAAGGAACAAATTGAACAGCTATATGAAAAAGTCAATAATTCCAATCACCGAGCCTTGACAGTAGTGCTGGGAGCTTCGGGAACAGGGAAATCTAGCTTGGTAAAAGCTGGGTTAATTCCATTTATAATAGAGCAGAGCTCAGAGGTAAACTCCAATTTACAAACATGGCAGATTTTGAAGCCAATCCGACTTGGTGAATCTCCACTAACGGCATTAACAAATAGTCTTTCACAAGAGCTTAACTTTATAGATTCCAACTCGGATTCTGAGCAACCCCAAGCCAATGAACCAAAAGTATTTAGCAAAATTCTTAGTTGGTTTGGGATTAGAAGAGAGTCGAACACAGCAAAACAAAACCAACCGCTTGAGAAACAAGTTGAGTTCCTTTCTCAGAACCTTAAAAACTGGTTTGACAAGAACTCAGGTAGTACACTTATGCTTACAATTGACCAGTTTGAAGAACTGATCACTCTCCAACCTCGCCAGGAAGAAAAAGAACAAAATAAAAAACAAAAGCCAAAAAAGAAAAGAGAAGAAAAGCAAAGAGAGAAGACGCAGCAAGAACTGGTTTTAAAATGGTTGCCGCAGGTAATGTCTCAGTATGGAGAGCGGTTGCGGATTGTATTGACTATTCGCTCTGACTTTGAATCTCAATTCCAAGACACCGATTTGAAAGACTATTGGAAAGAGGAAGCCAGATTTCATATTAAAGAAATGACAACTGCTGAATTGCGGGAGGTAATTACGGAACCTGCGTCAAAAAGGTCAATATTTTTTGTGCCGGACAAGCTGATAGATAAATTGGTGTATGAGGTAGCAGGGATGCCTGGAACTTTACCTTTGCTTTCATTTACGTTAAATGAGCTTTACCGCCTATTTATCGAAGATATTAACGATGGAGACAAAGATGATAGGGGGATTACTGAGGAGTATTATAACAAGCTAGGGGGAGTAGGGCGCTCTCTGACTCAAAAAGCAGAGCAGGAATATGAGAATTTAGTTAACCAGGATAAAGCTTACGAGCAAACAATCCGCCGTGTAATGCTAAGAATGGTTGCAGTTGGGGGCGGTGAATTAGCTCGCCGACGGGTGCTAAAATCTGAACTAGAATATCCAGAGCCAGAAAATACACGAGTGCTTAAGGTAGTTAAGACATTTGTGGATGCACGTTTGCTTGTGGAAGGAGAAAATACAGAAAAGAAACCTTATGTTGAGCCTGCCCATGATGCTTTAGTGCGGGGATGGGAAAGGTTGTTGAAGTGGAAACAAGAGGAGGAGGAAAATTTAATTTTACAACGGCAATTAACACCTGCGGCTGTTGAGTGGAAAATTAAGCGATCGCAAGCCAAAGGCTATCTTTGGCATAATAACCCACGTCTTGATTTGTTGAAAAAAGAACTTAAATCTGATGATAAGTGGTTCAACAAGTTAGAAACAGAGTTTGTGCAGCTTAGTATCGCTCGAAAAACCTTGATCGCTCGTCGGTTTATGATCGGAGCCGTTGTGGTCATAGTATTGTTAAGCGCGGGTTTGATTGCCTCTCTAATCGGTCAGAGAAATGCACGAATTGGTCAAATTAGAGCTTCTCAGCAAGCCTCGGAAGCCAACTTTATTTCAAATCAACAATTAAATGCCTTGATAAACAGTTTACAGGCAGCAAAAACCCTAAAAGACTGGCCTTGGTATTTGTCTTGGTTTAAGCCAGATGCTCAGATTCCTTTCTTGTTTCAAACAGATAATGAGCTACAGCCTCAAGTGCTAAAAACACTGCGAAAAATAGTTTATGAAATCAAAGAACGTAATCAAATCGAATCAAGCTCAAACACAATTATAAGTTCTTTTTTTAGAGAAAAGATTTATGATAGGCAATTAATTATTTCCAATGAAATGTGTGCAATAAATCTACCGAAATTAAATAAAGAGATAAATCTTCTCTCGGTCGCTCCTTTAGTAAAAAATAAAGTGCTTGAAGACATAAAAAATCAATCAAAAAGCTTGGAATATATGGCGGCCATCATGAAAGTGATTGTTAGTTCTGATGGAAAGTCATTAATGGTTGTTTATAATCAAGCTTGCGAGGGAGATTTTATAACTTCACATTTATGGAGATTGGTAGGCAATGAAGTCAAATCTTACCCCCTCAATTTTGTTAATTCTGGCAGGTTTTATAAAAATAAACTATTAGCAACAGGAAGCACTCAAGGCGAGATTCGTATACTAGATCTGACTAATCAAAGTGTTCTGGGTAATCAAAGTGTAGAGTATCAAGAGTTATTAAAGTTACAGGGTCATCAAGGTGTAGTAAACAATCTTCTTTTTAGCGCTGATAGCAAGCAACTTAAAACAGAGGGAGCCGATGGCATTATTCGCTTATGGGACTGGCAGAATAAACGGTTAAAAGGATTAGAAACCAAGCTTACTCAGAAAGTTAGTAAGCTGAGTTTTAGTCCCGATGGAAAGCACCTAGTAACTGTAGGAAAAGATGGTATTACCTTCTTGTGGAACTATCATGGCCAAGAATTTAATCAAATAAAGCAACTTCCAAACAAAGTCATAAATATCAGTTTTCGCTCTAATGGTAAGCAGTTAGCAACTGTAGGAGAAGACGGTATTGTTCGTTTACACAACTGGGATAATAGTTCCTTGAAGGAATTAAAACAGATTCAGGGTAAAGTTATGAATGTTAGTTTTAGTCCCGATAGCGATAGCAAGCAACTGGCGGTTGTACAACAAAACGATCGAGGTGACAAAAGTATCTATTTGTTGAGCTTAGATCATGAAAATATAACTTCTACTTTGAAAATCTATGAAGACAAAACTAATCAAAAGTTTAGTGAAAGTAAAGTGGTTTTCAGCCCAGATAGTCAACAATTGGCTGGTTTTGAATCTTATGGATCAGAAGGAAAAAGTGGAATAGTATTTTTGTGGAATTTAAAAGGTAGAGTTTTAGTAGGACCAACGGAAGCGTTTGATTTTACTTTTAGTGAGGGTACGCTAGTAATAGCTTCTCTGGATCAAACCAGCGGTGGAAAAATTACAGTGTCCAATTTCAAGAGCGAATCAAATAATAAAGAATTAAAAGCATTAGATACTGCTGGGGAAGAA
Organism: Microcoleus sp. K1-B1; assembly: GCF_036704705.1. Lineage (NCBI taxonomy): Bacteria > Bacillati > Cyanobacteriota > Cyanophyceae > Oscillatoriales > Microcoleaceae > Microcoleus > Microcoleus sp. K1-B1. The sequence continues at coordinate 14,584 of NZ_JAUBSH010000052.1, forward strand.
GGCACTTTTAGTCCTGATGGTAACTTATTAGCTTTAGCAGATAATGATGGTAATATTTACTTATGGGACTGGAAAAGTGAAAAATTATTGTCACAATTTAAAGGACATCAAAGTCAAATAAAAAGCATTAATTTTAGTCCTGATAGCAGCTTACTGGCAACTGTAGGAGAGGATGGTACTGCTAAATTGTGGCAAATTGGAGAATTGGAGGATTTGATAGAGCTTGGTTGCAATTGGGCGCGTGATTACCTAGCGACGTTAGATGAGAAAAACAACGCGAGCCATCTCTGTAATTTTGAAGCAATTAGTATGGGTGACAAAATCTTGATATCAACCCTTAGCGATCCTGACAAGCAATCTGGAGTAGAGGCGATCGCTGCTGGTGATTTTGAGCAAGCGATAACGCCCCTAACATCCTACCTGAACCAGAAGAAAAACCCTAACGACCCAGAAGCCAGAATTTACTTAAACAATGCTCGAATTGGCAATCAAAAATCCTACACGATCGCAGTATCCGTTCCTATTAGTGATATCAACGGTTCTTTAGAAATCCTGCGGGGAGTAGCTCAAGCTCAAGATGACTTTAACAACTGGGCAAAGACACAACAGGGTATCATACCAATACAAGTGTTAATTGCTGACGATCGCAACGATCCGAAAATCTCCCAAGAAATTGCAAAACAACTTGCTAATAATCCCGATGTTCTTGGAGTAGTAGGACACTTTTCCAGCAGTGTCACCAGGGAAGCAGCCAAAGTTTACAATGATAAAAAATTGGTGGCAATTTCTCCAGTCAGTACCTCTGTGCAATTATCAGATGTCCTTGGTAAATACGTCTTTCGCACTGTCCCTAATGACAAAGTAGCTGCGGAAAAGTTAGCTGATTATACGCTTAACTCGTTAAAGAAGCAGAAAGCTGTCTTGTTTTATAATTCCCAAAGCGAGTATAGCTGCTCCCTCGCATCCGAATTTACGACTGCTTTTTCTGGAGAAAGAGGAAAACAATTAGAGCGTGACAGCTCCAAGTATGGAACTAGCTCTGCCACTTCTGCGGAAAAACGACAAGGACAGATATTGAAAGAAATTGACTTATCCAATCCTGATTTTGATGCTACAAAGAGTCTTGAAGGACTAGATCACAATACCGTACTGGTTTTACTAGCAGATCCCAGCAAATTTAATCAATCTTTTGAAATTTTAAAAGCCAATAAAGGGCAGTTGCCTATCTTAGCGGGAGACGATATCTATGGGTCTACCATCTTAGAAAAAGCTGGAAAACAGGCGAGCGGTATAGTTTTTGCAATTCCTTGGCATATTGAAAATAATCGTGAGTCACACTTTTCGGCCGCCTCTAAAAACCTTTGGGGCGATCGAGATGTTAACTGGCGAACTGTTACCGCTTACGATGCAGCAAAAGCTTTGATTGCAGCTATCAAGCAAAATCCCGACCGCAAAGAAATCGCTAAAATTCTCCATTCCAATACCTTTCCTGCTCAGGGGGCAATCGAACCAGTACAGTTTTTACCATCGGGCGATCGCGATGGAAATTTTATCGAACTCGTCAAGATAGTTAAGCCTACTTCTAAATCTCGTTCCGGCTATGACTATGAGTTTGTTCCCGTTGAGAATCCAACTAGGTCAAACTATGTCACTAAACCAAAAACCTCAAAATAGGTACGTTTAGGAATCCAGTAAAAGCGATAGCAAAAAATATTCCACTTTAATCACATCCAAACACTCAAGAATCATTATGTTAACCCTTCCGTTACCTTGCCATTGGCATTGGCGAAGATCGCCTTCCTAAAAAGCGATCTTGCAACAGAAAAACACACTCTAAAAAGGCAATAAACAATGGTATTAGAAATTAATCGCAATTTACGCTCTGAAAGTTTGCACCATGACCATACTGCCTGCACGGCACCTATTGGTTTCACCGCAGAAGAAATCGAGCAATTCAGTTGGGGAACGCGAGGTCTTTTTGAACAAATGCCTGCCAGTGGAGTTGGCTATGAATGTTACGGACTCCCTGACAAGTGCTATGGTCACTCAAACGTCCTTAAGGCTCTCCAATACATCTGTACCGAGTGGGCAAAACTCTATCCCAATGGACCTCGGATTGGCATTGGAAATATTAGTCTTCCAGACGGAGGGCCGATGCCACCCCATAGCACTCATCAACACGGACTCGATGTTGATATTGCGCCTGTTGCTAACACTGATGAAGAAATTCCTCTCACCTATTACGATAGTAAATACTCTCGCCAACGCACTAAAGAATTGGTAGATTTATTCTACAATAATCCAATTTTGGGTATTCGGACAATTCTCTTCAACGATCCAGAAATTACACAAGTAGCGCCTTGGGCGGGACATGACGATCACCTTCATGTGAGTTTCCTTTCCCCTGGAATTGATTCAGCCCCCTATAGCAGCGACCAAGACGGGGATTTGCGTCTGGTGATACCTCCGATGCAGGGAGAACGAGTCCGCAAACTTCAAGAAGATTTAGCCAACGTTGGCATTTCAGTTACAACAGATGGTATCTTTGGCACCCAAACTGATGCCGCAATCCGAAAATTTCAGGCTGAACAAGGCTTGCAGGTTGATGGAATTGCGGGATTTGTAACGCAAACTAAACTGACACAATTAATTTCTGGACAGTCTCGTGGGGTTTCCGGCGAACCATCGGGTCTGAAACTCCAAGACGTGATTGACCAAAAGCAATCGATTCGTTTTGATAATATTCACTCTGGAGTGTTAGTTGAAGATCAACTATTCTGTGCAGAAATTCAAACCATCTTACGCGCTAATCATCTTTTAGAGGTTGTTGATGGGATTTACGGCCCTCAAACCCAAGAAGCCTTAAGGAACTTTAAAGCCAGCCGTAAACTTGATGGCGGAGATGTGTTAGGCCCAACAACCGCTAAAGCATTACTGGATGCAAAACCAGGTGTTGGAATGTTACCAGATTGGCAAGGCGGTGATAAGCAAGCCACAGTGGAGGCAATTATCAAAGAAGCTCATCGCCAAGGGATTACGTCTCAAGCTCAAATTGCTTACATTCTCGCAACCGTTGAACATGAAACAGCCGATAGTTTCCAACCCGTAATGGAATCGTATTATTTGGGTGAACCTGAAGGGGAGAACCACCGCAAAACTCTGCGCTACTATCCGTTTTACGGACGGGGGTACGTGCAACTGACCTGGGATTACAATTATCGGAAATATTCTGATGTGTTAGGCCTAGATTTGGTTAACGACCCCGATCTTGTCATGCGTGCCGATATCGCACTCTTTATCCTGGTTGATGGTATGAAATTCGGTGTGTTTACGGGTATCAAACTGGATGACTGTATTTCAAACAACCGTATGGATTTCTTGAAAGCCCGTAAAATTATCAATGGCACTGACCAGGCAGAAAAGGTTCAAAGTTATGCTATGAATTGGCAAAACCAATTAGGGTAGAACTTGGGGCGATCGCAACTCAACAATCTACCTTGAATTTAAGCATGACTTTGATAGCTATTGGATCAAGCTATTAAAGCGTCTTGGTAGTGTGTGACAGTAGTGCGCGATCGCCCAAAACTTCCTCACAACAGTAAGCTGAAAAATAGCCGCAGACTGTGGTATGATTTTGTGCTTTAACTGAAATCACAGCCCCTAGACAAACCATAAGTAAAGCAGTAGCCAGGATTGTCAACTGTTTGGGTTTCATACTTAAGCAGTCCATATTCAGTCATTTTAGAGAAGTTTGAAATTGAGACGGTGTTGCTTGTGGGCGATTGCAAGGAAAAAGGAAGCAGTCGATGCGATCGCAAAATTTCCAGCAACGGTTTCAGCAATTAATCACGTCCAGTAAAACCTCGGCGGTTGCTATAATTCCAAATAATCAACTCAAGATTAAGCGTGTCACCAGCAAACTCTCAACAACAAACGCCTCTATTAGATGCCTTGCGCGATCGCACAAATCACCCGCACGCCCCATTCTACGCCCCCGGACACAAAGGCGGACAAGGAATCTCTCAACCCCTAATTGACTTATTCGGTGCGGCAGTATTTAGATCGGATTTGCCCGAATTGCCGGAGTTAGACAATCTCTTTAACCCAGAAGGTGCAATTGCCGAAGCTCAATACTTGGCCGCCCAAGCATTTGGAGCCCAATCAACTCGGTTTTTGGCAAACGGTTCTACTTGCGGAATAATCGCCGCCATCTTAGCAACTTGCGGCCCAGGAGATAAAATTATCCTACCTCGAAATATCCACTCATCGGCGATTTCTGGTTTAATTTTATCCGGTGCAATTCCAATTTTTGTCAATCCAGAGTACAACCCGGATTGGGATATTGCCAACAGCATCACCCCAGAAGCCACAGCCTCCGCATTAGAACAACATCCCGACGCCAAAGCAGTAATGATGCTTTACCCAACCTATCACGGCGTCTGCGGAGATTTGCGGGCGATCGCCCAAATTACCCATCAATACAACATACCGTTATTAGTAGACGAAGCCCACGGCGCGCACTTTAACTTTCATCCAAACTTGCCAGAACCGGCACTATCAGCCGGTGCCGATTTAACAGTACAATCAATCCACAAAACCCTGGGTGCAATGACACAAGCATCGATGCTGCACGTCAAGGGCGATCGTATAGATCTCCAAAAATTAAATAGAGCATTGCAGCTAGTACAATCTACCAGTCCCAGCTACTTATTATTAGCATCCCTAGACGCAGCCCGCCAACAAATCGCACTCCACGGCAAAGAGTTAATGGCGCAAACTTTACAGCTAGCAGAAAAAGCGCGATCGCGCATCAGTCAAATTCCCGGCTTATCAGTTTTAGAACCGTTAAATACACCTGGTTTTGCAGCATTAGACCGCACCAGGCTAACAGTAAAAGTATCAGATTTAGGAATCACAGGATTTGCCGCCGATGAAATTCTGCACTCGGAACTCGCCGTCACCGCAGAACTTCCCATGCCCCTACATTTAACATTTATTATCAGCTTGGGAAATACAGAATCAGATATTGACAATTTAGTTAAAGCTTGTACTCTTTTAGAAAGAAGAATGAAGAAGGAAGAAGGAAGTTCGGCAACGGATTCTGTAACGGATGTAACGGATGTAACGGATGTCAGGAAGAAGGAAGAAGTCCGAAAGAAGAAGTCCGAGAGAAGAAGTCCCATGTCCGATGGAAGATTTGCCCAATCTCCCACTCTCCCACTCTCCCCCTCTCCCCCTCTCCTCTCCCCCCGTGAGGCTTTCTTTTTCCCAGCGGAAACAGTACCTGCAGACAAAGCAGTCGATCGCCTGTGCGCCGAAATCATCTGTCCCTATCCCCCAGGAATACCAGTCCTGATGCCCGGTGAAATCATTACCCCAGCAGCCGTTGACTACCTGCAACAAATCCTTGCCGCCGGCGGAAAAATCACAGGTTGCAGCGATCCCGGCCTCCAAACTCTCAAGGTTGTGCGACAGTAAATATTAAGGCTTGGGGGAAATGGGGAGAATTTCTACTTCTTCCGCGAGTTCCAACTGCCGTCTTGCTTCAATCAAAAATCAAAAATCAAAAATATAACTATGCTTTGGCCCTACGTCACTCCAGGCATCCCGGATGACTTATTTGAACGTTTACCGGGAATTCCCATGAGTAAGCGAGAAGTCCGACTGCTGTTAATCTCCCACCTGCGGCTGCAAGCAGATTCAGTCGTGTGGGACATCGGTGCAGGTACTGGTACGATCGCCGTAGAAACAGGTTTGCTGTGTCCCAAAGGTCGGATTATCGCCGTCGAAAGGGACGAAGAAGTAGCAAGCTTGATTCGCAGAAATTGCGATCGATTCGAGCTCAACAACGTAGAAGTCATAGAAGGCAGTGCCCCGGAATGCCTGGAAAACCTGCCCCAACCCCCCCACCGAGTCTGCATCGAAGGAGGTCGCCCCATTAAAGCCATTCTCCAAGAAGTCTGGCGGTACTTGCAACCCCACGGTAGAGTTGTCGCCACAGCATCGAATTTAGAGAATCTTTACGCCCTTTCCGAAGGGTTCGCCGAGTTACAAGTCCGCAACATAGAAGTAGTCCAGTCCGCCGTCAACCGCTTGGAGACTCGCGGCCTCAGTCAAACCTTTGCCGCCGTCAATCCCATATTTATTCTCAGCGGCGAAAAGCTGGATTAGAAGTTAGTTGACAGTTGACAGTTGACAGTTGACAGTTGACTTTAACCTGGTTTCTCGGCAGATCCTGGGAATACATACCCAATGCCCTGTTTGGCCACTTCCCTATGCCCATTCCTAAATGTAATTCTTAATCTTTTTTAAGTTCACTTAACCTTCATACTTAAGAATAGGGGCCACCATAGCTGGATTGACCGCCTGACTTGAGATATTGGATGACCGATGGGGGATGGGGGTTAGTTGTGCAAGGGATCAACTCGTGCTCTAGAAAAATCCAAAATCTCAAATCCAAAATCCAAAATCCAAAATCCAAAATCGAATGATCCACCGCCGTCTGCAAGAGAAATTCATTTTATGCCTTGGTCTCGTATCCTGAGTGGAATAGTTGCGATCGCCCTTGCTTTGGGAATGATTATTATGGGCGGATGGTACTTCACCGTCGGCTTTGGGGTCATCGTCTACCTAGGGCAATTGGAATATTTTCAATTAGCCAGGGCTAAAGGTATTGCACCCGCTGCCAAAACTACCTTAGCCGTCAGTCAAGGGCTATTAATTACTGCCGCCCTAGCACCGGAACTCGTAGATGCCATGTTCCCATTAGCGGGAACCTTAATCTGTTTCTACCTGTTATTCCAACCTAAATTATCGACGATCGCCGATATTGCCTCCTCAGTTTTAGGATTGTTCTACGGCGGTTATTTGCCCAGCTATTGGGTACGGCTGCGAGTCGGCCTCGACCCAGCCAATCTTGCTACAACTCAACTTTCGCAAGCAGTAGCAAGCAATTTGCCGGTTAACATTTACTCGCAGCCGTCTTGGACAACTTCCAGCCATATATCTTTAGGATTGACTTCGTTGCTGCTGGCTTTCTTCTGCATCTGGGCCGCTGACATTGGGGCTTATTTTGTCGGCAAATTCTTCGGCCGCACTAGCCTATCCCACATCAGCCCCAAAAAAACCGTTGAAGGTGCCGTATTTGGAGTTTGTGGCAGCATCGCCGTGGCAGTCGCTGGTTCTTGGTATTTACACTGGCCGGGGTGGCAGTATACTGGGGCTGCTTTTGGTCTGTTGATTGGAGTTGCTAGCCTGTTGGGAGATTTAACTGAGTCGATGATGAAGCGAGACGCCGGCGTTAAGGATTCGGGACAGTTGATCCCCGGTCACGGCGGCATTCTCGATCGCACCGACAGTTATGTTTTTACCGCGCCCTTAGTCTACTATTTTGTCACTTTACTGTTGCCCGCGATCGACTCTTTTTTAATTAATCGGTAAGTGGGAATTGGGAATTGGGAATTGGGAATTGGGAATTGGGAATTGGGAATTGGGAATTGGGAATGTATTCCCAGGCTATAACGAAGAACCTGGTTAAAGCCAACAGCCAACAGTCAACAGTCAACAGCCAACAGCCAACAGTCAACAGTCAACAGCCAACAGCCAACAGTCAACAGTCAACTAACTAAGGCAAAACTCTAATTCCCCCCCGACAAACAATCTCCCCCGGACTCAAAATCAACTCTTCTATCTCAACTTCCGGCCCAAAATCAATTTTAAAACCATTGAAATCACTGCTCTTTAATTCTCCATCCATTTCAATTTCTGGTGATTCAAACATCAATTCGCGACCGCTGGTTATCCGCAAACCAGTCCGCAATACCAAAGCAATTTGCCTACCGCCAGCGCGCAAAATTGTCGCCGAAAGCGTTAACAAACCCGCCTCAATTGCAATCAGCGAATTTTGCAACTTCAGCGACTTTTCTCTATCTGTCAGCGGCAGCATAGGCAGCAAAAATTCGCTCAAAGCATCAGCCAGCAAAGGCGCTTTCAGCGACGCATTCAAATCCGCTTGGCTGAGCCTCAAAACGCCTGTCACGGGAACGGATTCCAGGAGGCGCACGGGTTGGCCTTTGAGAGCTTGACCGAGGTTGATGCGAATGCCGCAGCCCTCTATGGCAACTTCAGTTAGGTGTAGTCCTTTATACACAGCACCGATCGCGGCAGCCGTGACTTTGGGGATCGCACCGCTGAAGATTTGTCGATCGCTCCCCTCAATTTTCACCTTCAACTCGTCCACCTGCTGAACTTGCGATCGCAGCCACAACTGCACCGCCGGAGACAGCACCGCACTCGCGATCCGGCTGCCTTGACTCGGCGAAGGTCTCCCGGGTTCCTCGCCGAGATTAACAGTCCCACCAGACCCAGCAGCCCCATCTCTATTGTCAAATTGAAGAGAGTTTCGATCGACAGTCATAAACAATTTCAGAATATAAACCTTAATATTCAAGCACAGAAATTTAACTATAACTTGTGCATCCGGCCTCAAAAACCCCTTTGATTCACAGATATATTGCCGTAAACCTCATATTTTTATAAGAAACCGGGTTGATGAGCGCAACTCCTATTAACTTCAAAACCAAGCAGAAATCTCGCCTCAGCAACGCCAGAAGCAGAAAAATTCTCATCTTTTCCCCCCTTGGGCTCTTTCCTGAGTTCACGAGTTGTGCGATCCCGATGAAAAATTCGCGATCGAGCGTATAAATTTAACCAGCAGTACGGGATTTATGGTAGTGTTGGTTTATGGTCGGGTCAGACCCACACCTTTCAAACGAGCCGCAAACCAACGGTGCAAACCTGTGCCTGCCGCGAGTCTTTTCGTCGTAGTTTTTGCACAGCATTCAGGGTAATGCCATCAGGACAATCTGCACCGGGCACAAGGACAATCTGTGCCAGGCCGGGCGTCCTGTAATAATTGGTCAGAATTATAATTTATTCCCAATCAGGAATTGAGCATTGGTAGTACGGTTAATTAATTAACCGTGTCGTGTTTCCTCCCCACCGTTTGCTCGTTGGGGATTTCCACACTCCCGTCATGTCTGATGAAAGGCTGCAAAAAATCCTCGCCCAGTGGGGCATTGCCTCTCGCCGTCTTGCAGAACAGATGATTGTAGCTGGACGAGTCCGAGTTAATGGCAATATTGTTCGCTTAGGAGAAAAAGCGAATCCCGATCGCGATCTCATCCAAGTCGATGGAGTCCCGGTGAAACCAACGGATCGACCCGCAAAGGTCTATCTGTTGCTCAACAAACCGGCAGGCGTAGTTTCTACTTGCAGCGATCCAAGATCCCGATCAAAAGTTCTCGACTTGCTGCCACCCCAACTGCGCTCCGGTCAAGGCATCCACCCCGTAGGACGCTTAGATGCAGATTCCACCGGCGCCCTCTTACTCACCAATGATGGTAAGCTGACATTTTGTTTGACCCATCCGCGTCACTTGATCGCCAAAACTTATCAGGTTTGGGTGAGCGGCGATCCCCCGGAACCCATACTGGAAGCGTGGCGTCAGGGCATCATCTTGTCCGGCAGAAAAACTTTGCCCGCGAAAGTTAAAGTTATCGATCGCGCGCAAAACCAAACTCTGTTAGAAATCATTCTATCAGAAGGCAGAAACCGACAGATTCGGCGAACAGCCGAGCTGTTGGGATATCCCGTGGTGCGCCTGCACCGCACAGCCATTGGCCCGATTCAATTGCAGCGGTCTGGTTCGCCAATATTGCCACCAGGCTGCTGCCGACCCCTAGAAGATGCGGAAATTATTTATTTATGGAATCTAGTCAACCTAACATCAATAAGCGTGCCAGTAAATTCCCAGGAGCACAGCATATGACAAAGAATTTATTGTTTTTATTCTTCAAAACCACTAAGCAGAAACTGCACTCCCAAGAGCCAGAACCAGCTCAAAAGAAGCTAGCGGAAATAGGATCTCAACTCCGTCAGTACCGCGAACAGCAGTCGATTTGTTTAGACAAAGTAGCCGTGGTAACAATGATTCGGCGGAATCTGCTGCAAGCAATCGAGGACGGTCAACTAGACCAACTTCCCGAACCCGTCTACACTCAGGGTTTGATCAAGCGCTACGCTGAAGCAATGGGTTTGGACGGAAATCAGTTTGCCGAATTTTTTCCGATCGAACCGCCGCCCCGAGCGAGAACGAAGCTATCCTGGCAAGATGGGCCTCAGTTGCGGCCGATGCACCTCTACCTCTTTTACACATTCCTAATTATCTTTTCTGTCAATGTCTTATCTCAGTTGATGAGCGGTTCTGTTACCGCAAAAAACGGTGCGGGAGCCGAAGAACTAGCGCTTGGGCAGCAAGAACAAGCTCGCGCCGCTGCTGAGGCATCAAGAGCCTCACAAAATCAGAAACCGGATAGTTACGAGGCTGTCGAAGCAGTAAGAACCGGTCAAAATTTAAATAAATCTGGCAATAAACCAGTAATGGTTAGCGTCACTTTTAAAGCAGAATCGTGGATGCAGGTTGAAGTTGATGGTAAAACAGAGTTTGAGGGAATTTTGCCGACCGGGACTGTTCGCACCTGGGGGGCTCAAAAGCAATTGGTAGTGGTAGCAGGTAACGCCGGCGGCGTCATGGTTGCTGTTAATAACGGACAAGCCGAACAACTCGGAGAGCCGGGAGTTGCTAAAGAAGTTATTTTTAAAGCAAGCGAAATTAAGCCTTCAGCACCGCCCAAGAATGAAGGTTGAGTGTTAATGGGTAATTGTTAATGGGTAATAGGTAATAGCGGGCAGTCCATAGATTTTAATTAGAATGTCCGTCTTGATGCACTCATTACCAATTACCAATTACCCATTCTATCAAACCCGGTTGCATCGGAATAGTCAAATCCAGTCAACCGTCAACCACGGATGGTGCAACCGGAATCAAGAGAATTCATCGGCGTTAATCTCTGTTGATCGGCCCTCATCTGCGGTCAAGAAAAGAGAATTTCTGAACCGCCCCGGACAAGGGATTGACGCTGATTCACGCAGATAAAGAGAAGAGAGATAGGAATAATTCCGATGTTAAAAGATTTGATATTACCCATTAACAATTACCAATTACCCCTTCCCGACAATCAATGTTTATTAGGAGCGCGCCCGGAGATGTAAGTCATAGTTTTTAGCCGGTCGCCCACTTCCCAATTCACAGCTTCTGGCCGATACCGCCAGCCCCAATTTCCCTCTGGTTTCCCCGGAAAATTCATCCGCGCGTCAGTACCTAAACCCAACAAATCTTGAAACGGCACAATTGCCATATTAGCAACAGAAATCCAACCCATGCGGATTAAAGACCAGTGAATTCCTTGGGGATCGATGCAGCCCAAATAACGCATAACCTCATCTCTTTCGTAGTTTTGCAGTTGATTGAACCAGCCGACAGTCGTGTCGTTGTCGTGGGTGCCGGTGTAGACTACGGAGTTGCGATCGTAATTAAAAGGCAAAAAAGGATCGCCCGGACCACCGGCAAAAGCAAACTGCAAAATCTTCATTCCTGGAAACTCGTATCGATCGCGCAAAGCTTCCACTTCTGGAGTAATTACCCCTAAATCCTCAGCGATAATCGGCAAGTTGCCAAACTTCTCGTTAATTAGATCCAACAAAGCTGTTCCAGGCGCTTTAATCCACTCTCCCTCGATCGCAGTTTCTTGTCCGCGCTTCACCGCCCAGTAAGCGTCAAATCCTCGAAAGTGGTCGATCCGAGTCACGTCTACATAAGAGAAAATCGCTTCAAAACGCTGCACCCACCACTCGAAATTAGTTGCTTGCAACTTCTCCCAATTGTATACGGGGTTGCCCCACAATTGACCTGTATTGCTGAAGTAATCAGGGGGAACTCCCGCCATTAAAGCTGGTTCTCCGCTGGCTTCATCCAAGCAAAATATTTCTCGATGAGACCAGACATCCGCGCTGTCGTGAGCTACATAAATCGGAATATCGCCAATAATTTTAATGTCCCGCATATTAGCATAGCGTTTCAACTCCGTCCACTGGCGAAAAAACTCAAACTGGACGTATTTGTAGTAATAAATCTCAGCATTTAGCTGCTGGCGCCACTTTTCTAGCGACTCTGGCTCTCGACGGGCAATTTCTGGTTCCCAATTGTTCCAGCTAACACCGCCAAAGTGATCTTTTAGTGCCATAAATAAGGCGTAATCTTCCAGCCAATTCTCTTTGCTTTCGCAAAAACCTGAGAATTCTTTTTGCTGCATCTGGGATGCTTTGGCTTTGAAGTTTTCGCAAGCTTTTTTGAGCAAAGGCACTTTCAGGGCGATCGCTCGATCGAAGTCTACATAATCCAGCGGAAATTCTGGCAAATTAGCGAAGTCTTCATCTGCGAGCAATTGCTGGTCCCGCAGCAGTTCTGGGTTGATCAGCAGCGGATTTCCCGCCATTGCTGAATAGCATGAATAAGGAGAATTGCCGTATCCTGTCGGGCCCAGCGGCAGTACCTGCCAGTATTGCTGGTCGCTCTCTACTAAAAAGTCAACAAAGCGATATGCTTCTATTCCCATGTCCCCAATGCCAAATCGACTGGGAAAGGATGTGGGGTGGAGTAGCATGCCACTTGATCGGGGAAAAAGCATAATCTATCTAAAGATATAGGAATTTAACATTGACAATTTGACCTATCTTCCCTACCCGTTAAACTTCGTAGTTTTTAGGGCGATTGTTAGGGCAAATACTTTTGTGATTGTCTCATATTTTCTGCGATAACGTGCTGACCCAATATTTTTATGGCACTCTACTCATAAATCCTCAGTAGAGTTCAAAACATCAAAATCCGAACTTACACGATCGCCCTACTTTCACAGCTAGGTTTTTTTACCCAGGCTCGTTTGCTGCAACAAACTATGTTGCTTGAGCCTAGCCGGTTTATGCCTAACCTTTAAAATTAACTTTTTTTGGGTTTTTGCCCCATCTCTCTGCAGTCGTAAATTGCCCACAAAAAATCAGCCATCACTTAAGCAGAGCCAATGCACAAATCAGCCGGCTGTTTTGTATTTCAAAAAACAGCCGGCTGCGAAATTACTGGTGATAATGCTTAGTTCATGCTTGCTTGTTCAACATTTTCTGCACTTGTTTGAGAGCTATACTGCCGATGTTGTAAGCAGCCCAGCCGCCCGCCAACAATACGGGCATCAATACTATTAGTATGCGGAAGTCAAAATCCATGAGTTCTCCTCCTAAAGTTTTTTAACAAATTCTCATAATCTATTTGTATCTCATTTTGTCGCCATTCTCCTGACTCTCTAAGCAAATATTCGGGGTACGCAGGAGGACATCGCTCCCCAAGAATTGAGAGCGAAAGCGAAACTCCTGGGCGGGCGATCGGCATTCGCTGCACCAATTATCCCACAATCTGTTTGGCAATCCCTTCCACAACCTTAGTTAAAGGGTCGTTAGGGAAGTGCAGCGCAAACACTCCCTTGCTGGCGAGCAGCATCATCTGGTCGCTGTGGGGCAGTACCCCTGCCACTGGGATGTTGTAAATACTCTCTACTTGCTGCTTCAAATCCTGGAAATCCAGGGATTCTGGGGCTTTGTTGATCGTCATCAAAATCTTGGGAACTTCTAATTTGCGGGCCACATCTACCGTGACAGCAGTTCCCTGAAAATCTTGCTGATCCGGACGCAGAATCAGCAGCAGGATGTCGGAAATGGTGATGCTGAGGAGGGTTTCTTCGTTGAGCCCCGGGTGCGTGTCTATAAATAGGTAGTCTAAGTTCAAAACCTCGATCAGTTCTTGAAAGCCGTCGGTAAGCAGTCCCACATCGTAGCCTTCGCGCAAAACTCGCGCTATCTCCCCTGCTTTAATGCTCGAAGGAATCAGGTAGAGGCTGCCGTTACTGGCTAATTTTGGCAGCAGCGAACTCACATTGTATGCCGTATCCGCGATCGGACATCGGCCCCACAGGTAATCGTTCAAGCAGCGATCCATATTGCTCTCGCTGAAACCGAACAGCACGTGAATCCCCGGTGATTGAATGTCTGTGTCCACAATGGCGACTCGATTTCCGCCGCGAGCGATAATAGATGCCAGGTTTGCTGTCGTGTTCGATTTGCCAGTTCCGCCCCGGTAAGAGTGGACAGAGATGATTTTGGACATGATCTGCGTATGAGGGTAAGAAACGGGGAGAACCCATTATGATGCAATTCTCGATGATAAAGTCGAGTTGTCGGTCATTCTTCCTTGTCCCTCAAATCCTCCTTGTCTGCTAAACTATCAATTTTTTCATCTTTTATACTCTTTTGGCCGCCCCTGCGCTGCCGCATCTGTTTGGCTTTGGCTTGCAAATCGCTGAACTCGTCATCAGGTTTGGTTTCGGCTGAACTAGCACCGCCGCCCCCATTGATGGGGACACCTGTTTGAGAGCCGCTTTCCGATTCAGTCACGGCGGCGCGCTGCTGATGCTGTTTGGATTTTTCCTGCAACTGAGCTAGGTATTCGTCTTTCTGACTTTCGACCTTGGGAAGCTCTGGGGTAATGGCAATTATTTCTTGGGGTTCGGAAGGTGCTTTTTCAGAGGTTTCTTGTTTGCTAATCCTCAGTTTATCTTTCTTTTGCTGCAATTCTTTAAAGAAATCAGATTCTGTGATTTCTGCGACTTGCTGCTCTTTTTTGGCTTGGTCTATTTCGATTTTGAAGACTTGTTTTACTCGATCGCTAATTGCTTTCCCGTATCCGGCTTTATTAAATCTTTCTGCTGATACAATGCTACCGCCAGTTAAGATTAATGCTAAGGCTGGCGCTGCCACAGGCACCCACCCTCCCAACAGAAAAATCCCAAAACTAATCGCGCAGCACCCGGACAGCAGTGCTGCGAATGTCACTGTCAACTTTGCTGGGTGAGCCATCCGCGATGCCAAGGTTCCTCCCACAATTGACCATCCCGAAATCCACAATATTTCTGCCCATTCCGGCCAAAACCAAAACATCGGTCTGTTGTCTAAAACTGCACTCAAAATTTGGCTGACTACTTGTGCGTGTGCCACGATCCCCGGCATGAATTGGTTTTTTTGCTGTCGCGCACTGTAAGGAGTATAAAAGAAATCTTTAACGGTTTCTGTGGTGTAACCGATGAGCACTATTTTATCTTTAACTAAATTCGGGTCAACTTTCCCTTCTAAAACATCGGTGATTCTGACTTGGTTTGCGACTTGCTGCTTGGAACGATAGTTAATTAATATTTGATATCCCCTGACATCGATATTTTTGTATCCTCCGTCATTGCTGGCTAGTTGTTTTAATTGGGTTTTTCCCAGCCATAAAGATTGATCGGGTGCCAGTTTGGGATAGATTTTTTGCCCTTGCAGGTAGCGGAGTGCTAGCTGGAGGTTGAAGGAAGCTAAAACTTGAGAATCGTCATTGCAAAGATGTTTTTGAACCGAGGATTTGCCCTCTATTGTCGGTGGTTTCATAAATAATAAAGCCCTGCGGAGTATGCCACCCGGATCGACTCCGAAATCTGCAAATCCCACCCGGTTTTGTGGCAGCCCCGGCGCAGGCGGAGAACCGGGATTGTCCGGGCTTCCGTCGGTGACTAAACATACCCCGATAATTCGATCGCTTTTTTGTAAAAGTTTAGTTAATTCCTCGCGCCCGTCTCCTAAAGGTACGTCTCGCAGTACATCTAAACCGATGACTGCCGGCTGCATTTTGTCAAGTTTTTGTAAGATTTCAGCTATTGTGCGATCGGATATTGGCCACTCTTTCAGTTTCTGAATGTCTGCTTCGGTAATCCCCACAACTAGCAAACGCGAGTCTGGCTGTTCATCGGGACGCCACCTCACCATTTGGTCGTAAGCGCTTAATTCTACTGGTTCGAGTATTCCTAGCTGTCTGGCCCCCATCAAGGATAATGTTACTGCCGCGCTGGCAATTAATACAGACTTAGCCAATGCTAGTGATGGTTTATACCTTTGACTCAATTGAGCCACTGCCGATCGAATTTTGTTAGATATTTTACTCATCTGTCTTCCCCCTTGGAGACTCCCGCTGTACCTGTACCCAGGTCAGCGGTGAGAGGAAAAGGGGGGCAAGGTTTATGCTGCATACGAATAACCATCTTTTCTGTGAATAACTGAACAATACTTGTGGCTAATCCCTGACACTAATTCTGAGGCGGAAATATTGAATGAGCCACTGGTTCTTACGGCAACACGTCCAACGTATGTACCAATTTTCTTGCCAGAGGTTACAATCGCTTTGACAATATCTCCCGTTTGAAAACCTTTAACAAACTTAAACCGGGGAACATAGCGAGATGGAAAGCCGAATTTGCCAGTGCGGCACATTTGACGTGTCCCGTGACCAGTTGCTTTGATCGATAGTGGCTTGCTTGTTAAAATCTTCAATGACTCAACCTTTCCGACACAAGCTGCATCTAGCCAATGAGTTTTAGGTAAATTTAATTGAATGCGGTTGAACTTCGTTAAGCCACCACTACCTGTAGAAACAGGCAAGCCAGTTGTACGGAGTCGATTAAATAATGTCCAACGAGTTGAGTTAACGGCTGCTGCGTCTTTTAACGGACGTTTTGCTTGAGATAGAATCCGCTTCAAAATTTCTGGCTTTTTAGACAAAAATTGCTCAACATCTTGAGTACCTTTCTTTTTGTTGCAAGCATCGCAAGCAAGGCAAAGATTAGAAATGCGATTAGCTCCGCCTTTGGCTTTGGGATGAATGTGCTCAACTTGTAATGGTGTATTTATTTCACCACAGTAAGCGCATTTTCTATCCCATTTGTTCAACAAATACTCGCGGATCTCATAGCCATGCAAAACGCCTTGTTGGTACTCGATTCCAGAGATTTCTGGGTTTTCTAATTGCTGTAAATCAAATCGGACAAGCTCTTGAGCAATAGAAGCAATGGGGGCGAGTTTCATCAATCTAGTCACCCATGTCAGTGTTGTTTCGACGCGGTGCTGCAAACTTGGGGCTAGCCAACCTTTAGGGCGAGTCCTGTTTGAGAATCTAGCCCGACGATAGCGGGTATGGCGATTTCTCCTGACTCTACGCAATGAACGGCGAGATTCAAGGCTGGCTTTAATAGCTTGTCCTCGGTGTGTTAGCTCTGCACCAAAGATTACGTTTTCTCCTTGTATTAACGCAATTCCAGTAGTTCGAGAGCCAGGATCTATTTTGAGAGAAATTGGTTTTTGCGGTACTGTTACCTCTACTTTGAGAATTAGGGTGAATGGATACCTTTTGAAGACAGCAGCTTTGCCATTAGTTAGCAATTTACGTGCCAATCCTGGGCGGATTGGATTGAGCGGTCGTTTTTTGGTATCAAGTACAAAAACCAAATTAGACATTTAAGTCCTCCCTTACGGGGTAATGTTTGCTTCGTCAATGTTTAAGGTCGGTAACTATCTTAAAAGCACTGGCTTAACCCTTACACCTGTTTAACTTTTAAGTTCTAGAGCGGAAGACTAGCACGCATCCTCCGGTAGGTACTTCAACACTTACCTTAAACGTAGTGGGCGAACCACTTAGACTGGTCAACTAGGCAATTTATGTGCCCGCGCTGTCTCGGTACTCCGAGCAGCGCCGGTGATTGACTATCCCAGCATAAAAGTTTGACTCGTTCCTGGAACAGCAGTTGTTTCACATTTCCCCCCTGCTGGAGACTTCCTCCATCTTAGAACACTCGGAAACTCCGACCACTTTGTTACAAAAATTTACAGTGCGTGACGAGCAACTGTATCCAATGATACTTGCGGCCTAGGCAACCTGATTTTTCCGACAGAGAATCCACTTGCCGCTCGAATTAATAAATGTTATTGATGATATGTCAAGGTTTAAATTGTGTATCTGCGCCCTCGACTAACAGCTCAAAAATATTTGTCGCCATCAGCGAATGCCTGTGTTTGCAATTATAGTGAAAGGTACAACCAAATGAAACGTTTTCTACATCGGGCTACACTGGCGGTCGCCGTATCTGCGATCGCAGCTACCGTACCCAGTTCACTGGCACCGATGCGCGCACAATCCCAGCCGCTTCTGCTGAGTCAAAATGTTAATTTCAAGCCTCCCGACGTAACAGCCCCCGCCAACCGACAAGGAGGAACACATCGCGGCAACAAGCTTTGTCCAGCGGGTTTATCTATTACTCCTTTAGTACCTCCAACTAATATCGGTTTAACCCTAACAGAGTCTCCCACAATTTTTGTCTATGTTCCTCAAACCTCTGCAAAAATAGAGTTTACTGTGCTCAACGACAAGGAAGAGGAAGTGGTCTACGAAAAAACATTTAAACTAGACAAATCTGGGATTGTTGGAGTTACCATTCCTGCTACCGTTGACAACAACAAATCCCTTGAAGTTGGTAAGCGATACGTGTGGTCATTTTCGCTAGTTTGCGACCCCGAAGACCGAGCTGCGGATTTAGTTGTTAAAGGGTTCGTGCAGCGAATTGAACCGCAGGCAAATCTCAAGAGCGATTTGGCAAATCCCGACCCGATGACTAGGCTCAACGTTTATGCTCAAAATGGGATTTGGTACGAAACTATCGCTACTTTAGCCCAAATGCGGCGCCAGACACCGGGGGATGTGAAGCTGACAGCCAAGTGGACGCAATTATTGCAGTCCCAAGGACTGGAATCAGTTGCAGCTCAACCACTGGTTGCGCCTCTTTAAATCTCGCTATTTCTGAAAATTTTGTCGGTCTGCCGATGGCGATGTGAAAATTGACCCATTTACTCGATCGCGCCCGGGGCTAAAACTCCGGGTTAACCTTTAGAGATGCGCTCTATAAATATTTTTACAAGTGGGTGGAAAAATGAAACGTTTTATACATTTTACTGCACTGGTGATGACTGTATTGGCGATCGTCGTTACTCTCCCGAGTTTGCTGACACCGATGCAGGCTGTGCCTGCACCCATTCTGCTGAGTCAGAATGTTAATTTCAAACCTCCAGATGTAACAGCCCCCGACAACCGGCAAGGGGGGACGCATCGAGGCTGTAAGTTACGGGATGGTTTATTCATTACTCCCTTAGTACCTGAAAGCAATATTGGCTTAACGCTAACAGAGTCGCCAACATTTTTTGTATATGTTTCTCAACCGGCGGCTCAAGTAGAGTTTATTTTGCTAAACGAAGATGAATCCGAAGTAGTTTACGAAACTACCTTAAAAAATGACAAAGCCGGAATAGTTGGAGTTAGCCTTTCTGAGAAAGACCAGACAAAAAATATTGAGGTTGGTAAGCGATATGTGTGGTCGTTTGCACTAGCCTGCGATCCTCTGGAGCGTTCGGGAGATTATATTGTTAAAGGATGGATGCAGCGAATTGAACCCCAGGCAAATCTCAAGAACGATTTGGCAAATCCCGACCCTATGGCTAAGGTGATTGCTTATGCTAGAAATGGGATTTGGTACGAGACTCTTGCTACTCTCGCCGAAATGCGACGCCTCGCACCCGATGATTCGCGGCTGACGACCGAGTGGACGCAATTGTTGCAGTCCCAAGGACTAGAATCGATTGCCGCTCAACCGCTAGTTCAGTCTTTTTAATAACGACTCTTGACCAATCATTGCTGAGTGTTTGCATAGTCAATTCTTCAATTATTCAATTCAGTGACCGAAAGCAGCCAGGGTACAAGCCCCCGTTTTTATCCTGGCACAACCCAAAAATAGTATCCGATAACCAGTCCCCGGATTCATCAGTGATATCAAATCCGTTAGCATCGGAATAGTAAATTCGAGTTGACGGTTGACTGTTGACGGTTGAGTGTTCACGGCGTCAACAGTCAACCGTTAACATCATTCCGGTGTTACCGGAAATGATATGATATCACTTTCTTCAATTCTCAAATTCTTCAATTCTTCAATCCAAAATCCAAAATCTAAAATCTAAAATCGATTGATGGCTAATAACTTTCCGACAATTCTAGCTCTTGATTTTGACGGTGTGATTTGTGACGGACTAATCGAATATTTCCAAACCGCTTGGCGTGCCTACTGTCAAATATGGAAACCAGTCGAAACAGTACCAGATCCAGATTTAGCTTTGAGTTTTTACCGAGTGCGGCCCGCCATCGAAACTGGTTGGGAAATGCCGCTGCTGATCCGCGCACTACTGACAGGAATTTCTCCAGAGCAAATTTTGCTAGAGTGGCCCAATATAGTACCGTATTTGTTGACCGAAAATAATTTGAAAGCGCAGTCGGTAGGCGCTATGTTAGACGGATTGCGCGATAATTGGATTGCTGAGGATTTATCTGGGTGGCTGTCTTTGCACCGCTTTTATCCAGGGGTTGCCGATCGGTTACACTCGTTGCAGAATAGTTCGGTGAAAGTGGCGATCGTCACTACAAAGGAAGGTCGTTTTGTGCGGGAACTTTTGCAGCTAGCAGGCGTACAAATGCCGTCAGAGTTGATTTTTGGTAAGGAATACAACAAGCCGAAACACCAAATTTTGCGGGAATTTTTGGCCGCGTCTGGCAAAGATTCGACTATTTGGTTTGTGGAAGATCGGTTAAAAACTTTGCTGTCGGTGAAGCAGCAGCCGGATTTATCTCAGGTGAGGT
This sequence comes from Microcoleus sp. K1-B1, assembly GCF_036704705.1. Lineage (NCBI taxonomy): Bacteria > Bacillati > Cyanobacteriota > Cyanophyceae > Oscillatoriales > Microcoleaceae > Microcoleus > Microcoleus sp. K1-B1. Next base: position 35,120 of record NZ_JAUBSH010000052.1, read on the forward strand.
TATTTTTGGCTGATTGGGGTTACAATACTTTGCCAGAACGGGAATCTGTGGCTCAAAATCCACCAGTTCAATTGCTTTCTCTATCGCAGTTTGCCGGAGATTTTGCCGATTGGCTGCCGATCGACTGTTGATGTTAGATTTGTTGACAGGTGTGATTTTTTTTTTCGCTTTTCAGAGTCAAAAAAAATCACAAAATTTTACATCTTTTTTGTTGACTTTTGCGGCGTAGATATGGTATTTTAATATAATGGGATGGTGGCAAAAATATTATTTTTGCCACCATCCCATTATAAGATAAATATAACAGAAATCCCTCAAAAAAGCAAGGATATCGACAAAAAAAAACTTTTTTTTTTAATAGACTATTGCAGGTACTCTTGACCTCAAAAACAGGGTTTGTTTACTATTTATGCGGGATGGTACGAAGTATTTTAGTTTATCAAACCGCGTGTCTGACAAAAAAACAAGCTTCGGCATCAAAAAATTGAAAAGTGTTTTGATAATTTTTCAGCTTTCAAGCTTTCTAATATTGAGACTTAAAACCTATGCTCGATTTAACTAAAGCAGCTAAGGCAATGCAGGGAATGAGCCAACATTTGAATGTGGAAGCTCACGCGGCTCGCCAACGTTTGGAAGTGGCTCATAACTTGCTGCTAAAGGCGGCAGCGGAACAGGAAAAATTGGTGGAATTGCAAGAGAATTGGCGCGATCGCACTTTATTCAATGCTGCCACGCCGATCGAGCCATTGTCCGATCGCACCTACATCACCGCACCCCCCGCCTCTCACACAGTCTTTGCCACAGACGGATCGCAAATTTCCCCCAACCATCACGAAATAGCTTACTGCTATCTCCTAAACGTCGGCACCGTCATGCTGCACTACGGGCAAAGCCGCCACCCAGTTTTAGACAGCGTGCCGGAGGTTTTCTACAAACCCGAAGACTTGTACGGTTCGCGACAGTGGGGAATTAGAACTGAAGAATGGATGGGATACCGGCGGGCAGTTTCCGAAGCAATTGCCTTAGCAGAAATGGGCTGCAATTGGGCAAAAGTTAACGACAATAAATTGCCCGCGCCAGCTTTAGCAATGGTAGACGGTTCCCTGATTTATTGGTTTTTGGAACAGTTACCCAGCGAAGCGCGCGATCAAATTTTGCTGCCAATTTTAGAAGCTTGGGACAAGTTGCGTTTAGCAGGAATTCCCCTCTTAGGATACTTAAGCGCTTCTCGCAGCAGCGAAAGCTTATCTTTTTTACGATTTGAAGCTTGCACCCACGAAGTACCAGACTGCATGACAAATTGCCCGAACGTCGGATTTGCCGCCACAATTTCTTTCGCCGAAAAAGCACCTTGCCAAGAATTTGAACCTCTACGGGATGCCATCTTGTGGGCAACAATCCTGTCGCCCGGACAAAGAAGCCCTTTGTGGAAATCCCAAGCTCGAATTTTAGATTTGTACGGTCTTAATTCCGTCTATTTCTGTTACGTTCACGTTGGCACAGAAATTGCTAGAATAGAAGTGCCGGAATGGGTAGCACAAGATACAGCACAGCTAGATTTAGCATTAGGAATGATGCTGGCTCAAGTACACAAAGGCGGCGGGTATCCGGTGACGCTAGCAGAAGCTCACAATCAAGCGGTAGTCACGGGGGGCGATCGAAGTCGCTTTTTCGCTTTGTTAGAGCAGCAAATGATTAAGGCAGGCTTAAAAAATGTCGGAATTTCTTATAAGGAAACACGGAAGCGCGGCAGTATTGCTTAAAGTAATAAGTAGAGTAGTCTTGGACGCAGAAACGGGTTTTTTACGGAAATACTGAAATTGAGCCTTTAACACAGATAAAAAAGCCGGTTGCTGTGGTATTGCTGCGTAAGTTATGTTGAGTTAAAATAGAGTTAAAAATGTTATATGCCAATAGAACTAATTATCTTAATTGCTTCGTTACTTGTATCTTGGCTAGTCTTTAATTGGGCGTTTAAAGTGTTGAAAGCCAGCATCGGGACAGCGATTGGTTTAGCAGCAATTGTGCTGACGATGCAGTTATTGTTTGGCATCGGCCCAAATCAGTTGTTTCAACATATAATTAACTTGCCAGAAACCCTGGGGAAAATGATTTCGGGCAAGTGATCCGATTAGAGATTTGCGATTTTAGATTTTAGATTCTTTGAGATACCCAAATTCTTGAAGAAGTCGGGTATCTGGGTATTCCCAAAATTTTCCCTCTTATCGATAATTCATCCGTGTATCCGTGTCAAAATCCGTGTCGTGCCTGACTTCAGATATTAACTTCCCAGCATTTGCAACTTGTACAAACTGGCATACAAACCTTCTAGCTGCAACAACTCTTCGTGGCTACCAGATTCTACTAACTGCCCGCGTTTGAGAACTAAAATACGATCGACATTTCGGATAGTCGAGAGCCTGTGGGCAATAATTATCGCCGTTCTATCCACCATCAAACGCTCTAGAGCTTCTTGAATTAAAGCTTCCGTCCCCACATCCAAACTAGCAGTTGCCTCGTCTAGAACTAAAATACTGGGATTGCGAATGGCGGCGCGAGCAAACGCTAATAATTGCTTTTGTCCCCCCGAAAGATTCGTCCCCCGTTCCCGCAATTGCGTATCATAACCTTGAGGCAACTGTTCGATTAAACGGGCAACATTTGTCTTTTCTGCTGCTGCTTGAATTTCCTCAATCGAGTAACTTTCTCCCAGGCTGATATTGCTCTTCACGTCACCAGCAAATAGAAAGCCATCTTGGATAATCACGCCTATGTGCCTGCGTAACTCTGCTTGAGGCAAATCCCGAATATCCACATGATTAACCAGAATCCGTCCTCGGCTAGGTTCGTAAAGGCGGCAGAGAAGACGGATAATCGAACTTTTGCCCGCACCAGTGGGGCCAACTAATGCTACTTTTTCGCCAGATTTGATGGTGAAATTGAGGTTTTGCAGGACATATTCGTCTTGTTTGTAAGCAAACCACACGTTTTCAAATTGGATTTCTCCCGATTCAGAATTCTGCGATTTGGCATTTTCTCCTCCCCTTAGCAAGGTGGGGTTGGCGGGGGGTGATTGGGGATTGTTAGGCACTAAACGATATTCGGAACTTGCGGGATTTTGATGATTATCTGCCAATTCTCGATCGAACGGAGACAAGTTGTAAGCCGTGGCCTCTGGATGTCCAGTTATCAACAACGGTGAATAACCTGCCCTTCTTCCTTCTTCCCTCTTCCCTCTTCCTTCTTCCTTCTTCCCTCTTCCCTCTTCCTTCTTCCCGCTAGTTGGATCTTTAATTTCGATCGGTTCGTTGAGAATATCGCTAATGCGTTCGACAGCGGTAAATCCTGCTTGAATTGCAGTGAATTTCTCAGCAAATTGCCGCAGCGGATCGAAGAGACGCTGAGCAAATAAAATAAATGCCGACAGAGTACCGAAGTTAAGATTACCGGCTAAAACTCTTTGGCCGCCCATCCACAAAACTGCTGCAATCGCTACTAAAGCAATCCATTCTAATGTCGCAGATACGGCTGAGTCGTAAAATATAGTTTTGTCAACTGCTTTAATGTAGCGTTTATTGGTGACACGAAACAATTGTGAATTGAACCTTTCGCGGCGGAATAGCTGCACTACGCCAATACCGGTCAAGTTTTCTTGCAGTTGTGCGTTGAGATCGGAAAGTTCTTCTCTGGTATTGTAATTTGCTATGCGATATTGGTACTGGAAATAAACTATGACTGCGGTAATTGGTATCATCATCAGCACCAACATTAAAGCTAGTTGCCACTGCATGGTAAACATGAAAATGGCAATTACTAAAATTGAAAATAAGTCGCTGACAATGCCGATCGCCCCTGAAGAAAAAACCTCTCCCAAAGCTTCTACATCGCTGGTGAGGCGAGTCATCAGTTTACCGACAGGAGTGCGATCGAAAAATCTCACTGCTAGCGATGTGACGTGGGCGAACAAATCATTTCTAATATCTGTAGTAATTATTTGCCCTACTTTCGTGACTAAATAGCCTTGAACTGATTGCAGTGCTAATCTAAGTGTTATAGTTAGCATGAGCAAAATAGCCAAAATATTCAAGGCAGCAGATAGAGACAATCCCCGCAAGAATTCGTAGGTAGGTTCCGAGCGAATTACCGAAATTGCCTGTCCGATGAGAATGGGTTGAATTGCTCCTGAGACTGCTAGCGGTACTAATAGTGCGATCGAAATAATCAGCAAGCGTTTGCTGCGGGTTGCGTAAGATGCCAACCTCATGAATAACCGCCAGTCTGTTTCCTGGCCGGATTTGTTTTTGGTGTCTGCTACTGGTGAGGAAATAGTCATTGATGGCAAAAACTGTACAAGATATCTAATTAATAATTGTAACAAATAAAATGAATATTTGGCACTACTATCACTAACAGGCAAGATGCCTGTTTCACAAAGAGTGTTTTCTTGTAACAGCAGGTTGGGTTGAGGAACGAAACCCAACTAAAATGTTTGTTGCCCGCCAAAGTGGTACTATAATCTAATGTTAAAGGTTATACTGTCATCATGCAAGAAATAGAGACAGCCAGATTGTATCTGAGACAATTTACGCCAGACGACTTAGATGAGCTGTACCGCATCTACAGTGATGCAGAAACAATGAAATACTTGAGAGGAGTTAAAACTAGAGAAGAAACACAAATCGCCATTCATACCATGCTCAAACGTTGGGCAGAAAACAACTTTGGAATGTGGGCTTTAGTACATAAAATAGACCGTAAAATGATTGGTCGCTGCGGATTGGCTTTTCTGGATCAGACACCGGAAGTAGAGCTGGGCTATGCGCTAGACAAAGTTTATTGGAATCAAGGATTGGTTACAGAAGCATCTTTTGCTAGTCTAAATTATGGATTTAAAATATTAAACTTGGAGAGAATAGTTGCGATCGCCAGACCAGAAAATATCGCCTCTCAGCGGGTGATACAGAAAGTTGGCATGAAATATGAAAAAAATGCTCATTACTACGAAACAGATGTAGTATATTATTCAATCTCGCGAAAAATCTACCAGTCAAAAGTAGTTGAGTTGACGAAGGAAATTAAACCTAAATGTTTGTAGCAAGACTTATCAAAACTGGTATCATAATCTAGTGGTAAAAATTATATTAATCATGCGAGAAATAGAGACAGCCAGATTGTATCTGAGACAATTTACGCCAGACGACTTAGATGAGCTGTACCGCATCTACAGTGATGCAGAAACAATGAAATACTTGAGAGGAGTTAAAACTAGAGAAGAAACAGAAATCGCCATTCATACCATGCTCAAACATTGGGCAGAAAACAACTTCGGACTGTGGGCTTTAGTACATAAAATAGACGGTAAAATGATTGGTCGCTGCGGACTGAATTTTCTGGAAAAGACACCGGAAGTTCAGCTAGGCTATGCCCTCGACAAAGTTTATTGGAATCAAGGATTGGCGACAGAAGCATCTTTGGCTAGTCTTAACTATGGATTTCAAATATTAAATTTGGAGAGAATAGTTGCGATCGCCCTCCCAGAAAATATAACCTCCCAGCGGCTGATGCAGAAAGTTGGCATGAAATATGAAAAAAATGCTCATTATTACGAAACTGATGTAGTATATTATTCTATCTCGCGAGAAAGTTACCAGGCAAAAGTAGTTTTGTAGGGTGCGCTAGGCGCACCTTACTGCATTTAAATTACTCACATTGCAATTTGTCATTATTTCCTGCTGACAACTACGAAGTCCTTTGCAACTGCTTGTTAACTTTTTGAATTTTCTTAGCAAAATACTCTTGTCTGTGTCCCAATTTTTTAGCCACGTCCAACCCTTTTTGATAGGATTCCAAAGCCTTATCGTAAGCCTTCATCTCCTGATAAACTTGACCGATATTGTCATAAGTGTTCATCAATCCGTAGAAATTGTAAGCCCGCTCTTCTAACAGCAACTGCATTTGATAAATCCGCAAAGTCGGCTCCCATTGCTTTTGCGATCGATAAAGTAATGCTAATTTATCCAAAGCTTCGCTAGCTTGGGCATACTGTTGAATGGGGACGGCTAAATTGTAGGCTTCCTGATAGTATTGAGCGGCTAAATTGATTTGACCTATGGTTTGGTAATCACTGGCGATCGCAATTTTGAGCGGTGGTATAGCGCTGGGATTTTGTAAGTTAAGATACACCGATGCTAGCTTTTCCCTAGCTGCGATCGCCTTTAGGGGTTGTTTCGACTGTTGGTAAACATAGGCCAACTGTCTCAGGGTATCTACCTCAGTTGGAGGAGTTACAGGCTGCGGCGGCGCACCGTTTCCCGCCACAACAGCAGAATTTTGCACAGCAGAATTAGCAGCAAATAAATCGCGGTTTTCCTGAATTAAAGTAGCCAATTCCTCATACACGGGAGCAGCTTTATCGTAACTCAACCAATTGATGTGAATAAGCCCGATCGCCTTCAAAATCTGACCTTCAGCCAATATATCTTGGTTTTGGCGCGCATTTTCGAGAATTTCTTGGTAAACTTCTACAGTCGGGCCTTTAGCGCGCACCTGCTGAAAAGCCGCAGCGAAGGCGGGTAGCAACTCAGTATTAAGTGGTACTTGGGATTTGACTTCTTTTTGAATTGTTTGCAACCGTTTGGTAATAAGCTGTAGTTCGAGGTTTTTACCGTTACTCCAAGCAACACTTCCCACCCGACTCAAAGCAGCAATTTCCGCCGCCGGGCCCAGATACCTCCGCAGCCGCAATTCTCGGAACCAAATTTCAAAAGCACCCGCGCCGTCTCCAGCTTGCAGTTTAGTCGCTGCTTCTAAGTTTAACTCCTCCAAAGCCGCTGTCAGTTCCTCCCGCTGAGTGCTGCTCAAAGATTCATTAGCGGGAGTTAGGGGATCGGGTGTGGTAATTTCTAGAGGATTAGGAGAAAATTGATCGAGGGGTGGTGGATTAGTTTGGGCGCTAGCAATAGAACCAGCACACAGCCACAGGAAAAGCAAGCACCCAATTGGCGCAGAACTTCTCATTCTCAACATTTGCTTGCCGCGATTCGGCATCTTTTCTGGAAACATCAAGTTTTGCATATCTACAAAACGGTATAAATTATGTCACAAAGATGGCACAAAAGCAAACTGTTCAACAAGAGCAACAAAATAAATTTTACCGCACTGAGCAATTATTGGGATTTAAAGACGCTGGGCGATCCTCTTCGAGGGCTTCGCCAACGTATTTTACGCTTATTCAGTCTCGCCCTCATTCTCTTAACTGTTTGCACAGCTTGCGCCCCCCCTCCCGCAGTTGCAAAAGACCGCTCTTTTCCAGAAATGTCCCTAGAATTTTTGGGCGAGTACGAATTGCCAAAAATGAATTTTGAAGGAGTACCAGTCGGCGGTTTGTCAGGAATTACCTACGATCCCAAAGGTATTAGTGCAGTCACTTCCAAAGCTTATCGCTTTTACGCTCTTTCCGACGACCCCAGCGAAAACGGAGAAGCGAGATTTTACAGTCTCCGACTCGACCTCACATCAAGTGACCCCGGCAATATTCGCCTGAAAAAAGTTACCGTTGACGGCGTTACCTCCCTCAAAAAAGCAGACGGTGAAACCTTCTCTTGGGGTTCCATCAATCCCGAAGGCATCGCCCTTTCTCCCCGCAACTCAGTATTTGTCGCCAGCGAAGGCGTTACTCATGTGGGCATCCCTCCTTTTCTCGGAGAATTCGACCTCAAAACCGGGCAAATGCGGGGAAATTTGCCGATACCAAAGCGCTATATTCCCGATGCCAGCGATGAAAAACAGCAGCAAGGAGTCGTGGACAATTTAGGTTTTGAATCTTTAACCATCGACCCAGAAACCTTTAGTCCGGGCGGTCTCGATCCGTTTCGTTTGTTCGCAGCTACGGAAGCGCCGTTAATGCAAGATTTAGACCCGGAAGAGGAAAATAAACTCCGTATTTTACATTATGTCATCGTCGATAAAACGCCGCAATTAGTCTCAGAAAATCTTTACAAGCTCGACCAAGTTCCTATGACTATTTTGAACGGTTTAACAGAATTAGTAACTGTCGGTGGCGGTCAGATTCTGAGTTTAGAACGTTCTTTTGGGCTGTCAGGATACAGCGCTAGGATTTATCAAGTAGCAGTTGGGGCGGCTACAGATACTTCGAGAATCCAGAGTTTTAAAGGACGAGTGGCCGTCGAACCTGTTAAGAAAAAGTTGCTGCTAGACTTAAGCGAACTCGGAATTCCGCTGTACAATTTAGAGGGGATGACCCTCGGCCCGCGCTTGCCAGATGGCAGCCAGAGTCTAGTTTTGGTCAGCGATGACAATTTTGATGAAGCGCAGAAAACTCAGTTTATCTTGTTGAGTTTGAAGGGCAAAGGTTAAGTCAGAAGGGCGGGCTAGAAGCCCACCCCACAAGAAGATTTATTTTTTGTGGAACAGGCATCTTGCCTGTTGATGAAAACAGTAGAAGAAAATTCACTCTTTGTGGAACAGGCATCTTGCCTGTTCCTAAAAAAGTTAAATCACATTTCTCCAAATATAAAATACCCTAATTATGCCAACTCGTAAGACTTTGCACTTACCAGAAATCGAACTTTCATACCTAGAATGGCAGCCAGAAAGTGTGTCCGAAAAATCTCCCCGTTTGCTGCTGCTGCACGGTTTAGCAGATAGTGCGTGTGTCTGGACTAACTTGGGCAATTACTTGTCCAACCGCTATCATATTGTAGCGCCCGATATGCGCGGTCACGGAGAAAGTAGCAAACCAAAAACCGGCTATACTTTTGAAAGTGCGATCGCAGATTTAGAAGCTTTGATGGCACATCTCAACTGGCCAGACGCACACATTTTAGGACATTCTTGGACGGGAAAACTAGCACCGATTTGGGCGAAGCAAAATCCCGATCGCTTTTGCAGTATGATTTTAGTAGACCCCATCTTCATCACCAAACTACCCGCCGCGATGAAACTCACCCTGCCAATTGTTTACCGAAAATTAGACTGTCTCAAATGTGTGGGCCCGTTTGCGACTTTAGCCCAAGCAGAAGCAGCGGCAAAACAATCGGGAGAATACGCAGATTGGAGTGATGTGCAGCAAATGGTATTCCAACAGCAAATCGAACAAAAATCCGACGGAAATTGGGGCAGTAAATTTGCGATTGCAGCCAGAAATCCGATATTTACAGAAGTGATGAAAGTTGCCGGTTTAACTGAAAATATTGAGATCCCGACTTTGTTTGTACAGCCGGAAAAAGGCGTAAATCGCATGGCTTGGCAAATGCAGCCATACAAGAGATACTTGAAAAATCTTACTGTTGCAAAAGTACCGGGGAATCACTGGTCTTTTTTGACTCAACCGGAAACTTTTAATCAAACTGTGGCAGATTTTTTAGAGGGCACAAGACAGTGAATTTAGAAATTATTGCACATCGGGGATTTTCGGCGATCGCCCCGGAGAATACTTTAGCAGCTTTTGAACTGGCGATCGCCCGTGGAGCTCATTCGATCGAATTTGACATCCAGCTATCTGCTGACAACGTACCAGTGATTTTTCACGACGCCACATTAGATAGAATCACTGGAGTTTCTGGCAAAGTTAGGGAAAACACTCTCTCTCAATTGCAGGCACTTAATGCGGGAAAATGGTTTAGCGATGAATTTTCATACGAAAAAATTCCTACCTTAAAAGAATCATTAGCTATCCTCAAAAATGTTGACAAATTTCTTTACTTTGATGTCAAACCTCACTGCGAGTGGTCGGATGCAGATGTCGCGGATATTGTCAACACTTTGAAGGGCGAAGACATCCAACACAAATGCGTTATTACCTCTTTTAACGATGGATTTCTGGAACAAGTGCGGCGGCTATCTGCCGATTTGGCGATCGGACACATTGTTGCTAATCTAGAAGCATACAAAACTCAATTTGCTCAAGCTGTGGCGCATGGGGATAATTTGATTAGCAGCCAGTACGGCGTGTTGCTGGAAAACCCCGCACTAATTCAAGAAAGCCGGAGTCAGGGAGTTGACATTGTGGCCTGGACGGTGGACGATCGAGCGGATATGCAAAAGTTACTTGATTTGGGTATAACGCGGATAGTCACTAATTGTTTGATATAATTTGTTTAACTTGATATCTTGCACCATTATCAAGAACGGGCAAGATGCCCGTTCCACAAAACTCAATTATATAGATGAATTACTTTCGCAAAAGCATCCACGAAATGTCTGGCTATGTGCCGGGGGAACAGCCACCGCTAGGCACAAAAATTATTAAACTAAATTCTAATGAAAATCCCTATCCGCCTTCTCCCAAAGCCTTAAAAGTGCTTCAGGAAATAGACGGAGAAATGCTGCGGCGCTATCCAGATCCAACTGGCAAAGTTTTCCGCATTGCTGCTAGTAAAGTTTTGGGAGTTGCTGACGATTGGATTGTTGTAGGTAACGGCAGCGACGATTTATTAAACTTGATAGTTCGCGCTGTGGGCGAATCGGGAAAACAGATTGTTTGTCCAGCGCCTACCTATGTATTGTACCGCACTTTGGCAGCAATTCAAGATGCAGAATTTGTTGAAGTTCCTTATCCCGACGACTACAAGTTACCAGTCGATTTGCTAATAGCAGCCCAGGGTGCAGTGACATTTGTAGCTTCGCCAAACAGTCCATCGGGAACAGCCATATCTGTTGCTGATTTGGAGAAGCTGGCTAAAGAGTTATCGGGGATTCTGGTCATCGACGAAGCTTATGTAGATTTCGCAGAAAATAATGCTTTGGAATTGACAAAAAAATACAGTAATGTTATAGTATTGAGAACGCTTTCAAAAGGTTATTCCCTCGCAGGATTGAGGCTGGGTTTTGGCATAGCAAATCCGGCGCTACTGGCAGAATTAAATAAAATCAAAGACAGCTATAATGTGGATGCTTTAGCCTATGCAGTGGGGGCGGCTGCGATCGCCGATCGAGACCACAAAATAGCCAACGCCGAAAAGATTAAGGCTTCCAGAGCAAAACTAGCCGTTAGCTTCAAGGAATTAGGCTTTGACGTTTGGCCCTCGCAAACCAACTTTTTGTTAGTTAGGCCACCAAACGGCGATGCAGAAAAAATTTATCAAACACTCAAAGTACGGGGAATCTTGATTCGATACTTCAATCAGCCGCGATTAGAAGACAAATTGCGGATTAGTGTAGGTACGGAGGAACAGAATCAAATCTTAGTTAAAACTTTGAAAGAAATTCTCTAAATAACGATCGCGCTAAAATTAGTTTCTAGTCATGACCTGGGGGGGTGACAAGATGGCTAAGAGCTAGACTGAATCTGACTTATAGCCCTCATCCCCCGTTGGTAAAAATAGC
>NZ_JAUBSH010000053.1:0-19072 GCF_036704705.1 Microcoleus sp. K1-B1
CCAAAATTGGTCGGGAGTTAATTAATCAGGGTGCATCTACCAATTAAGCTTCCTGAGAATTCCAGCGCCATCCGGACAACCTCAAACTTTCTTCACCATCACTGTCGATACCGCAAAAAAAAACCCCAAACCAAAATTGGTCGGGAGTTAATTAATCAGGGTGCATCTACCAATTAAGCTTCCTGAGAATTCCAGCGCCATCCGGACAACCTCAAACTTTCTTCAGCATCACCGTCGATACCGCAAAAAAAAACCCCAAACCAAAATTGGTCGGGAGTTATTTAATCAGGGTGCATCTACTAATTTAGTCTCCCGTCTCACACCACCTCTTTCAGGACACTTTGGCAGAATTTACGAGAATTTGTGGCGAGGGGGGGCGATCGACAAAAAAAACCCGGCCAAAATTGGTCGGGAGTTAATTAATCAGGGTGCATCTACTAATTTAGTCTCCGGTAAGGCAGCGCCTGTTTCAGGACACTTTGGCAGAATTTAGGAGAATTTCTGGCGAGGGCGTGCGAGATCAAAAAAAAAACCCGGCCAAAATTGGTCGGGAGTTAATTAATCAGGGTGCATCTACTAATTTAATCTCCCGCCTCAAAACACCTCTTTCAGGACAGTTTGGCAGAATTTAGGAGAATTTGTGGCGAGGGCGGGCGAGATCAAAAAAAAAACCCGGCCAAAATTGGTCGGGAGTTAATTAATCAGGGTGCATCTACCAATTAAGCTTCCTGAGAATTCCAGCGCCATCCGGACACTTACCACTAAAAACTCACAACTCTTTTCGGTGAACCAGAGTTGCACTAGCTTGGTCTGTCGGAACTAGCAAGACTTCGCTAATATTGACGTGGGGCGATCGCGTCGCGCAAAAATACACGACATCGGCTACATCGTCCGCAGTCAGGGGTGTCAATCCTTGATAGACATTTTTGGCTTTTTCTGAATCGCCGTGAAACCGGACATTGCTAAATTCTGTTTCCACCAAACCAGGCTCTATTTCTGTCACCCGCACTGCTGTTCCCAAAAGGTCTTGTTTCAACCCTTCAGAAATAGCTCTCACTGCTGCTTTGGAAGCGCAATAAACATTACCTTTCGGATAAGTTTGGCGGCCTGCTATTGAGCCGATATTCACTACGTGGCCCCGTTCTCGGCTTACCATTCCCGGAACTATTGAGCGAGTCATGTAAAGCAAGCCTTTAACATTGGTATCAATCATTTCTTCCCAATCTTGAAAGTTGCCTTCGTGCAGTTTGTCTAAACCCCGGCTCAATCCCGCATTGTTAATCAGAATATCGATGCTTTTCCAGGCATCGGGAAGCGCAGCTATCGCCGATTCGACTTGCGGGCGATCGCGCACGTCCAATTCTAGTAAATAAATCTCGTTCGCCGACGCGATCGATTTTGTTTCTACAAGTTCGTTTGCTAGTAGAGCGAGCTTTTCAAGGCGGCGGGCTGCTAAAATTAGTTTGGCTCCACCTTTGGCGAATATCTTGGCACAGGCTGCTCCGATACCGCTACTCGCACCTGTAATGAAAACAATTTGGTTTTGGATAGAAATCATTTTTTGTCAGTTGTCAGTTGACTGTTGACTGTTGTCATTGGTTACTTGTTAGTTTTGTTATTTGTTAGTTGTTATTTGCTATAGCCTTTATCGCTATAGTGAGGTATAGCTTTTCTCAGTAACATGAGGTACCCGACGTGCATAGGGCATAGGGCATAGGGCATAGGGCATACCTCACCACGCTTGAGAACCGCTATATGTTTAATTCCTTGAATGAGATTTTTTTATCTTCAAACAAATATGTACCTCGTGTGACTAATAACCGCTATACCATTTACCACTTACTAATCACCAATCACCAATTACCCATGCCCGATGCCCCATGCCCCATGCCCATAACACCTATTTTATTACTTGACAACCCGCAATCGCACACTAACTGTTGCAATTCCACCTTGTCGCATCAACACTGCTGAAACCCACCGATTTTCTGGCGTAGCCGGAGCTTTACCTACTTTAAAAATTCCCCCGGCATTTAGCAACTCCAGCTCGACTTCTGAGGGATTGAAAAATGTTTTTTCGGTAATGGGTTCCTCCAAAACAGTTCCTATTAAAATATCATCGCCGATCGGCTCTCGCACAATGGCGTCAAAATGGTACTCTTCGCCCACCTTAACTTGCTCCGGAAAATTCACTTGAATTGTGGGAGGATTTTGGCCAGAAGTAAGCTGAGTTTGTTCTGCTAAAATCTCTTGATTAACTATTTTTTCACCTTCAAAGCGCTGCTGGGAACGGATGGTAGCTTTGAGAGTTAATTCTCTGCCATCCTTTTTTTGAGTGCCGGAAATTGTAGTTATGGTTTCTGCGAGAATCGCGCTACCTTCGGTTTTCCAAGATTTGATCTCGGTGCGGTAATTTAAACTCGGATATCTCTCCCAGAGTTGGGTGAGGGCTTTTTCCATGCTTTGGCTGTTTAAGCCATCAGAATGAGTGAAATTCGGGCTGTAAAAGGCTATGACTGCTTTGACATCGCGCCGGTTGGCCGCTGCGTCAATTTCTGTTAGCACTTTTGTGAGTGGGGCAGGCGCATTTGCAGGGGTTTGGGCGATCGTTCGGGGAGTCGCCCCGATCGCACCGATCGCTCTTGCCGCACCTTGATGCAGCACGCCAGCACTTACCACTGTTAAACATAACAACATTTGAGCGATCGACTGCCCGCCGTTAAAGCCAAAAACGATCGCGCGTTGGCGCAGCCCTCGAAGAGGATCGGCTTTTTCGTCCCGACGGCTGGAAAAATACTGAGATGCACTTGGCACTAAATTCAAAAAATTACGCATTAGATGATAATTTGGTTATTTGTCAGGGGTCGTAGCTTGGGCAACTGTTCGCCTGCAACGAAAACTGACAACGGAAGCAGGGACACGGCACAATTTAATTTTAGATGGCTGATTCAAAATTGGCTGAAACTGCCGGAATAATAAGCATAATAATCTAAAACCTCAAATATAAAATTGATCGACCTGTGGAACTTGTACTTGTAAAAAAAGAAACAAATACCTTGACAAAAGCCCCCCTCCGGTTGTTGGTTGCAGCTAGCGGCACAGGTGGACATCTATTTCCCGCGATCGCCACCGCTAGTCAGTTGAACGACTGTCAGATCGAATGGCTGGGAGTCCCAGATCGCATGGAAACCGAGTTAGTTTCATCCCTTTACCCCCTCCACACGATCGCCGTTGAAGGCTTTCAGCAGCGATTTGGACTCGGTACACTGCGAATTTTGGGCGGACTCGCAGGCTCGATCCTTCAAGTGCGGAAGTTGCTCAAAGCGGGAAATTTTCAGGGAGTGTTTACTACCGGCGGTTACATCGCAGCACCGGCAATTCTAGCGGCCCGTTCTTTGGGTTTGCCGGTGATTCTCCACGAATCTAATGCCATTCCGGGGAAGGTGACGCGCTGGTTTAGTCCTTTGTGCACTGCTGTGGCGATCGGATTTGAAGCAGCAGCCCAGCATTTACCCCGCGCCAAAACGGTGGTTGCTGGTACGCCGGTGCGATCGCAATTCCTGACTCGCCAACCTCTAAATTTGCCAATTCCTGACAACGTACCTGTTATTTTAGTCATGGGCGGCTCTCAAGGTGCTGTCGCCGTCAATAAGTTAGTGCGCGAGTGTGCTCCGGCTTGGTTTGATGCCGGTGCTTGGGTGGTTCACCTCACCGGAAATAATGACCCGGATGCTGAGAGTTTGAAACACGAGCAATATTTGTCGATGCCATTTTACGACAATGTGGCGAGTTTGTTGCAGCGAGCAAATTTAGCAATTAGTCGATCGGGCGCGAGTGCTCTGACAGAATTAGCAGTGACGGGCGTACCTTCTATTTTAATTCCTTTTCCTCACGCCGCTGACGACCACCAAAGATTTAATGCGGAAGTATTTGCTAAAGCCGGCGCCGCTGTGGTATTCCGTCAAAGCGAACTGACAGCAGAGGTATTGCAAAGCAAAGTGTTGTATTTGTTAAGAGATTCCGAATACTTGGAAAAAATGTCTCAAGCTGCTGCTGAATTAGCAGTGAGAGACAGTACAGAACGTTTGGCTAATTTGGTCAAAGAATTGGTGGTGCGGAGATAGTTTTTAGGAGTTTTAACCGCAGATGAAGGCTGATTAACGCAGATGAACGTAGATGAAGAGTGATGTTTTACACGATATGGGAGTGGATGAATTTAACTACTGATTCTAATCCTTCTTTGGTCTTCAAGTTAGTAAAAACAAAAGGTTTGTGGGCGCGCATTTTTTTCGCGTCCCGTTCCATCACGCCTAAATCTGCTCCTACATAAGGTGCGAGGTCTGTTTTATTAATTACCAACATATCAGATTTAGTAATTCCTGGCCCGCCTTTGCGCGGAATTTTATCGCCCGCAGCGACATCGATTACGTAAATTGTTAAATCTACTAACTCCGGGCTAAATGTTGCCGCCAGGTTATCGCCGCCGCTTTCGACAAATACTAAATCTAAATCAGTGAATTTTTGTTCTAACTCTTCTATAGCTACTAAGTTAATGGAAGCATCTTCGCGGATGGCTGTGTGGGGACAGCCTCCCGTTTCTACGCCCAAAATTCGATCGCTCTCTAAAGCTTGACTCCGAACCAAAAACTGGGCATCTTCCTGAGTATAGATATCATTAGTAACAACCGCAATCTGGTACTGCTGTCGCAGCGCCTTGCACAAAGCATCCAGTAAAGCTGTTTTCCCCGAACCAACTGGCCCAGCAATTCCTACACGAAAAGCACTCATAATTATTTTGGTAATTGGGCATTGGGCATCGGGCATCGGGCATCGGGCATTGGTTGGGCATAGTTTTTTCCTTCTTCCTTCTTCCTTCTTCCTTCTTCCTTCTTCCTTCTTCCTATTTTCAACTGCGAAACAACCGAGTGTATTGAGTTTCGTGCGCCATGCTAGCCAGTCCTAATCCCCAACTGCAACTGCCAAGCTCATCATCTTCTAATTTTAAAACTTCTTGCGCCGTACAGCTAATTTGAGACTGCAAATCTAACAGTAACTGTTGGCCGGCTGTTTGACCGAGGGGAATCAGTTTCACGCCCGCACTCGCCAAATTGGCAGCCCAACTGTACAAATATCCTAACACGGCGGCTTCCTCTTCAATCTGCCAGTTGGCGGCGGCAATGCCAAAGCCGATCGCAAAATTGCACTGATTGCTGCCAGATTCCACGAATTCTTTTACAATTGTGGTTAACCCCGAAGCAACGGGCGATTCCCTGCGGGATAGCTTCGCTTCACGCAAATCCAGCAGCAACCTGACCAAAGTTCGTCCCATTTGCCAACTTTGCAAGCGCAACTCTTCAGTTTCCTTAGCAGCAGTCGCCCAAGCATTCCAGTAATTCAAAGCCGCCAAATCCCCCCTCTGTGCCGCTCTCAAAGCCCTTACCACTACAGCGGCTTCTACTCGCACAGCCCCGAATTGCAGCGAATTTTCTAACCAATTTCTCAAAGTAATCTCGCTGTCGATCGCACCGGTTTCTACCAGACTTTCGATTCCCTCAGAATAACTATAAGCTCCCACAGGTGCAAAAGCTAACTGCAACAAAGATAAAAGTTGATTGTTCACTGTTGACTGTTGACCAAGAATTTGTTGATGGTACAAGCCCCCGGATAAATCCGGGGAATCAATCGAAAATCGAAAATCCAAAATCCTCAAGCCCCCGAATTTATCCGTGGGGTCAATCTAAAATCTAAAATCTAAAATCTAAAATCTAAAATCTAAAATCTAAAATCTAAAATCTAAAATCGAATGACTGTTGACTGTTGACTTCTTGCTTCTTCAATAGCCGAAAGCAATTTAGCCATAAGCCCTCGGATTGATTGGTGGGAGTAAATCTAAAATCTAAAATCTAAAATCTAAAATCTAATGGTTGTGCCCGTAAGCGCCCATTTCCGGCTGAAACGGCACCATTTCCTCTGTTACTTCCAAACCCATTTTTTCGAGCATTCCCTGCAACACAGAGTCGGGAGAAAGTCTTAAATAATTATCGGCAATTTCTAAAGCTACGTGACGGTTGCCTAAATGATAAGCCGCCCGCATCAGTAGCAGCGGACTTGATGCCCGCGCTGTCAGCACCGATTCGGGTTTTGCACTTACCACTACCAAACAGCTACCGTCTTCCGACTGCAATAAATCTCGATCGCGCAATACTGTACCTCTGGGCAAGTTTAGGTGCAGCTTTTCCCCCGTCTCTGTCTCGAATCGGTGGCGGCTGCGAGTGCGATCGTCGGCTGTCATTGGTACAGTAAAGCTGACCACAGCATCGGGATTTGCAGGTAAATGTTTGGTGAAAGTTAGCATTTTTATATTCTATTCCTCAAAGCAATTCACTTGACAGTGAGTTTTTGAGGAATATCTTTTTTATAGCCGAAGGAATAAGGAAGACTGAAGTTCCAATCTTCAGCTCATGTTTCAGAAATTAAAAACGTCTTAATCGTGTTGGCGATCGCTATATCTCATTGCGATTTACAGCCAGTTGAAAAATATTCATCTCTCTGACCGCTCCCGTTCTGGTTTTATTACCAAATTTATGTTATTTTGTCAAGCACTTGATCACAGACGATCGCTTTTTTTTCAAAAAATTTTGCCTACCGTCTAGGAACTCGAACAATTTAAATCTCCAATATATTGTTGGGGGGAGGTAGCGCTTAGGCATCCTGCCTGCCCTGAACAAGCTTTTATGGAGAAGTCTAATAGAACGGGAGAGGAAGAAAGACTCAAACCATCAAGCTTATTGATTGCCCGCTTGTTGTAGTCGCAGGAGCTCGGCTTGAATTCGCTGTTTGACTGCCGGGTCCGCTTGCTGGAGCAAAGTAAGCTGGTTGAAGCGACTAACTGTCAAACCATTGGTTTCGATAACTTTTTTAGCTTGTTGGCAGTAATTCACCGCGATGCCGCGAACACCTCCAGACAACCTATTGATTTGCTGAGTTTCGTTGCACACTACTCTGGGAACCGAGCCCCCAGCCATTCCTTTAATTTCGTTATAAGCTTCCACCCGTCTGGGTTCTATTGCCAACACAGCACGAGCGTAGCTAGTAATTTCTTCGCTGCTAATTTCTTGAGCTTGGGCTGCAGATCCGAAAACGAGGTTTGGGGATTGTCCATACAAACCGGGCGCCCATCCGCTAGCTAAAGCTGCTGCAGAAAAGATGCCAAGCAACAGCGATTGTCGCAGCATCCGGTTTATGCCAAATTTAGAGGTTTTTAGTGAGGTGTTCATGGTCGTCGGTGATTGATTGCGTGTAGATAAAAATGACACAGCGCTTGGAGGCTCAATCTTTTTGAATAATGTGGTGGGTAAAAAGTTCCTGCCGTTGGTGACTATTTTGAATTCCAGCAGAAGGGTTGGGGAGTTGCTACGACGATCGACTTTTTAGCAAATTCGATAATTTCATTCTAACATCTGTCGGAAGTTGACAAAATTCAAACTTTAGATAGTAATTTTAATTACAGAGCGTTCCCGAATTGCCTCTACCAATAATTCTAAAAGCGCAAATATTAAATAATTCTAAAAGTTATTGACAAATTACTCTTCTTAATTAGTCTCATCAAGGTAGGCGCTAGCAAAGCTATCTTCCCGCAAGGGTTCCCGTTCCCCGCAGGGGTTCCCGTAAGGTAGGATAGGCAAGCGTCTGGAAGGCTAGGTCAATCGATTTTAGATTTTAGAATTGAGATTTGAGATTTGAGATTTGAAGCATTGACCCCACGGATAAATTCGGGGGCTCCTTTATCGGATACAGGTTTTTTATTTCTGGACGGATGAATCCGGGGGCTTGTATCCTGGATGCTTTCGGTCAAACTTAGCAGCAATCGCACTCATCAATTGTGGCGATGATTTATTTAATGTTAAGCGGTGGTGCATTTGTCGATCGAGAAAATCCCCCACTGGTTTGGCTGCTGACGAAGCCAAAGCCGGAACAAAAATCATATTTCACTACCCGAAGATAGAGACAGGAACAGGGCACTAGACATTAAAATCTTGTTATCAAAATGCGCGCTATCTGTTTTTGGCAGTCAACGCGCAGGCGTGGGATTCCAGTTCTCGCTTCCTCCAGTTTGGGGCTGTGAAAACTTGTCTGGGAGTTACCAAGAAATCTGGTTTTTATACGAAATAAAATCGTTACAGCCACCAGCAAAAGCAGACAAACCCGGAAAGCTGGAATTTTTGGGGCTCAGTTTGCTTGTCATCTCGATCGCAGATAGCGAATTTGGGCAAGCATTATCGCAGCAATTTAACAATTATTAATTACCCCTTGCCCATGAAAAGTCAAAAAGAAATTTGGCGAGTTATTCTCGCAGTAGCTATCAGTATTGTAGGCGTGCTGCACTTTGCAGTACCCGCACCTTTTATCAGAATTGTGCCGCCCCAGCTTCCTTACCCGGAAGCCTTGGTTTATATCAGCGGTTTTTTCGAGATTTTGGGCGGAATTGGGCTGTTAGTTCCTCCTGTGAGCAGGGCGGCGGCGTGGGGATTAATTGCCTTGTTTATTGCCGTGTTTCCAGCTAATATCAATCAAGCCGTCAACAACATTCCGATAGAAGGGATTCCCCACAACCAATTACTGTATTGGTTCAGGCTGCCTTTTCAAGCTGTCTTGATTGCTTGGGCGTGGGTTTATACCCAACCAGACGAAGGTAAACCCCGGGCTTCTATAGTTCCAGATAGAACAGAAAATGCCCGATGAAGCAGTTCGACTACTCTTTGGATTTTAAGAACATCGACTTTCGACAGCACCCGGAACTTTATCGGGTAGGGAAAGGAGAACAGGGAGTGCTGTTGGTGGAACCCTACAAAGGAGAAATTCTGCCTTTCTGGAGATTTAAGACTCCTGAAATTGCCAGGGAGTCCAGCAGCAAAATTTACTCCATGTTTTTAGAGTATCTCGATCGCGAAGATTTTGTGGGAGCCGACATGGCCCGCAAGTTCTTGCAGATGGGGTATACTCGATCGCGTCGCTACGCCAACCACAAAAGCGGTCGAAAATACCAGCAAAACCCTCAAAAGCTGAAGTCTGTTGCAGAGCAAACCGCAGCTAGAAAAGATATTTTGCCACTAGAAGCAGATCCGGTGAAAGCAGAATCCGCGGCCATTTTTCAAGAGAAATGGATGCTGGCCAAAATCAACGAGAAATATCTCGAGCTTTTAGCCAGACATCGGCAGATGTACGAATCTTAGTTAGTCAACGCTGAGGATTGACATACAGTTACAAAAACTCAGGACTTACACTTTAGCCCCGTCGGCAGCAGTGTAGTTGTGCTTGCCTATCTGGGCCGGATCTATTTGCTTGGCCCTACTATTTACTCGTCATCTTCTTCCGTCTGCCACTGTCGCCAAATTTCAAAGGCATTAAAGCCCCTGTATTGCAGGTAATTCAAGACTTTGCCCTTGGTTTTCGGATCGGCTTTCCCCCAAGTATCGATCTTGTATTTCCGCATGACTTTGGCTTTTAATTCGGCCAGTTTTTCTGCTTCGGAGTCCTGATTTTCGGCAATTTCTTCTTCCCAGACTTGCTCGAACAAATCGTTGGTAATTCCTTTTTGCAGGCACTTGCGCTTGATGGCCGACTTCCCGTATTTGCCTGCTGCAGAGGCGATCGAGTTTGCCACCAAGCGAGTGTCGGACTGATAGCCGCGGTCTTGAATTTGCGCGATCGCCTCCAATATTTCCTCATTGCCAAAACCTTTCTCTTGCCCCTTTTTGCGAAGTTCAGAGGCACTGTAGTCTTTGCGGGACAAGAGAAAATAGAAATAGTCAAGACAGCTCATCAGTTAAATAGAAGGGTGGCGCGCAAATACTCGTGTAGCGAAGCCAAATCCAGTCGCCTTGCTATCGGCTGACTGCATCGTGATCGCCTCTATTCTTCTGTATCCTCCTCTTCATCCTCCAATTCCACATCCGGTCTGTCCACATCGATCTGAATCAAGCGAATATGCTTGTATCCGAGCTTAATTTCAAACTCGTCTCCCGGCTTTAATCCCATTTCTTGGGTATAATTTGCCCCGATCACGATCGAACCATTCTTGTGAACGCTAGCTCGATAACTCGCTTCTCGCCCGCGTCCGTCTGCTTTAGACTTCTCTAGCTCAATGCCCTTAGCAGCTAACACTGCATCGTAAAACTCAGCCAGATTAATGCGGGTTTCTCCACTTTTGCTGACTGTGAAGTAGCCGCAAAGCTTCGCAAGTTCTCTGCGCGGCAAATCACTGCCTTTGATTTTTTGAAGCAGACCTTTTCCTGTTAAGGGTGCTGTAGCTGTTTCTGCCATTGACCGTACCTCGCTTATTGGACTTTACTTATATCAATTACAACACATTAGATTAACTTTGTTTCACTGTCAATACTAAGAATTCTGAATATTAAGATTCTGGAGAAATTTCTGCGGCCTCAAGACCGGGGGTGCAAGTAAGGATGCTCGAAGGGCGATCAATTTGCTCCTCGCGGCCCAAATCCTTGTGTAAGCCTCTCTTGCGATCGCGCGGGGAATTATTGTCGCAAATTAAATGCTTTACTTTTTTACACTAAAGTCTGTTCCCTGCATTCACCAATCCCCGATTGTGTCTGCGGTCAAGGTCAAAATAAGACAGCCATGAATGGAAATACCTAGAACGCAGCCACTGTAAATCTGCCGAAAGCATTTACCGGCGCGGGGTTAACTTTTACCTCAACAAGACGAGGCAGCACTTGTTCTCGATGTCACTGCCAGCTACTTGTAAATTCTATTTTTCGGGCTGGAAATCCCCTCAAAACCCCAAACACCAACGAGCAATCTTCTATTAAGGTGTTGGGCATATAACTTCCACAGAACGCAGTCTGGGGAAGGCAATCCGGTAAAAATTCAAGGAAATTTCACCTCTTCGTTGAACGAGTTTAAGCTAAAACTCGACTCAATAGGCGCGGCGGCAGAAACATCGGGCAGCCACTAAGAGGGGAATAGTTTTGATCGGGCGAGATTGCTTCGCGACTCTTAACACTTCGCCAGGAATCAGTATATTTTTAGGGGGAACTGGCGAAAATCTTCCTCCTCCGGCCCCAAGCCAGAGAATTTGAGGTTATTTCCACAGGGGAATTGAAAAAGACCGAGTTTAATGCACAACAGCTTAAATGTTTGATGCACTACAAATTAGCAGCGGTTCCGACATGGAGTTTCGATGGAAATGTATTGGTTTCGAGTCGTGGGCTGTAAACTGCCATACTCTCAAAATTTATGCACCAACTGGAGGGGCGCGTCAATCGATTTTAGATTTTCGATTTTAGATTAAAGAATTGAAGCCTTGACCCCACGGATAAATTCGGGGGTTCCTTTATCGGATACAGCTTTTTTTATTTCTGCACGGATGAATCCGGGGGCTTGTATCCTGGATGCTGTCGGTCAAACTCACAGCCGCTTCCATAATTAATTATTGTGAAATATAGCAAGCGCGCTGACGGTGAGGACGTTCTTTATTGTGGCAACTCTGGCTTTTATTGTCTTGTGCCGAATGACCAATGCTCCTGCTGCCGAATCAGCCCGCTCAAAAACGCATACAAGCCACCGACTCGTGTCGGAGAGCTCAAAATTTTAGAGTCTTATTCAAGCTTCCAGATTCATCTGTGGAGTAAATCTAAAATCTCAAATCGTTCGACTCAGGGCTCAACCCGAAGTCTAAAATCTACAATTGACTGACAATTATATATCAAGCAGTCCCGGACTTACTCTCTCGACGAGAAACTCGGTTTCTTCCTCGATGCTTGGTTGCGCTGCTGCTTATTTTCGGTATAGCAACCGCCAATGCGGCGCCGGACGATATCGATTGCTGAAACCCTCGCTCTCATTACGTCTGCCTCCTGCCTCCTGCCTCCTGCCTTCTGCCTCCTGCTATAAAAACCGGCTTGATGAACGTAAGTCCGAGATTTGATCCAGCAGTATACTTGTGATCACTTTGCCAGCGGCAGCAGATCGCGAATGGCCAGCAAAAACCCCACCCAGTTTGGAGCCAAGCCAAGAGGGTCTAAATTCAGCATTACAGTGGGCGATCGCTTTTAGTGACGTTGTTGCAGGTAATTTTGCGACAGGGGAGTCCGTACCGCCGGCAGTAACTCTTCTGGTTTCGTGCCTCGCTGGTTCGAGTACCGCCACCCAAAAAAGCCAGCACTCAAAGCAACGGACAACAAGCAAAGCATCAGGGTGACAAATTTTTTCGACCCCGGTTTTGTTAACGGTTTTTGAGTCGGTGCAGCGGCGCGAGTTGCTTGGATCACTGAACACTCAGAATTAGGAATAGAGGACGGCGAAGCCGTCGGTGAGTTCGGTGAATTAGTAGCATCGGGTCGATCGTTCTGGTGAACCCAATCCCTACGATCTTTTAATTGGTCGGGAAAGTATTCCCAGACTTCGCCGTCAGAACAGCCTGACTCATGCGATCGATTGGCTGGGATTGGGGGGTATTGGGCGATCGCCGAAACCGAAGACGGGGCCTTCCATTCTGTACCCGCGAGCGCCGGTTGCGTTCCCGACGCGATTATGTGCACCATAGAACCGGATGTCGCGCTGTGGGCTGGGGCGCCGGTCAAATAGCCGTCAAAGTCCGGGTGCTGGTAGAGAATGGGCAAAGCCCAGTATAGCTGGTGAGAACCGTAGGCAGAAATTAGCCCAGCTCTGGCCCGGCTCAGGCTGAGATCGACTGGATAGCCTTGATTAAGGTTGCGGTAAAACAACCGCGTCAGAGTTAGGGCTACATCGTCGGGGATGCTTTCTGCCATTGCTAGCACTGCCGGAATGCCCCGCTTCACTAGAGCTTGGGTTAAGTTCCGTTCTGGGCTGTCGTCCGCGAGGTCTGAGGGGTCGCCGTAGGCGCCGCGGCAGGAGTTGAACACGGCCATCTGAATACCGTTGTTAACGAGCAATCCAGCTAAGTCGTCGCCACTCAATGTTTCGGTTAAGCCGGTGCGGCTGCTGACTAGGTAGAGTTCGCCACCTCTGGAACCTAAGTTGCTGTGGCCTGCGTAGTGCAGGACTTGGTAGTGTCCTTGTTCTAGGGCTTGGGTAAGTTGTTCTCGATCGGGCTGTTCGAGAATAGTCAATTGAATTTCCGGGCAATGGGGGCTGTTTTTGAGAGGATTACCGGTGCGGTTTTGGAGTTCTTGTTGCAGGTGGAGCACTTCTCGCTTGAGCTGCAAGCTGTCTCGATCGCTCGGAGAGGCGATCGCCATTAAAATTTTTAGTGGCCCGCCACTAGGCAGTATCCGGGTTTGTTTGAACAAACTTGTACCTGGTTGGTAGCGAGAAAACACGACATCTGTGCCGGTTGCCAAAGGGCGATCGCCGGCGTGCAGAACTTCCCACGGCAGTCGTGGCAAGCGCCGGCCTTTGAGTCCGAGTCGCAGTTGCAGCACTTCTCGGCGGTGCTGGGCAATTCCTTGAGCGCAAGTCCAGCTATCGCGCAAGTTTCCTTGAAACAGCCCGCTGTATAATTGTTGCCCCAGGGCTACTAAATTTGGCGCTGAGTTGTTTCCCGAACGGGAGAGGCCGCGACCCGCAAAACTGCTTCCCTGTAATGCTTTTCCTTGGAGCAAGCCCACCAGCGGGTCGTTCATCAGTTGAGCAGACAGTGCAAGCCATTCGTCGATCGGCCAGCGGACTTGTTGTTCGGCTAAGGGTACACCGGGTGCAACCCTTTCTGTCCGCACTAGATATTCGTCGTCTCCAACTGGAGTGACTGAGAGTTGAAATTCCTGGCTCACCGGTTTAGCGCCCTCCCGCCTTAATTCTAAATTTGCCTGCGTTTTTGCGGGTAGCAATAGCGATCGGCAAAATAATTTTTACTCTTCCAATCAAAGTTTCTGAATGCGCTTCCCCCGATCGGGCGATCGCTGGGGTCATATATATTTGTTCAAACACTTTGAGGATATAAAAGTTGTACTTTAATAACAGTTTATTAGTTTTGATTGCCCTGTGGCTCGGTGAAAGCCGAATTTTCTCCAATCTTGCTATCTTTAACATTTTGCACCTCTACCGCAGACCCCTTTAGATTCGTCGTGAACATGAGTTTCTCATTGCTGAGTAAAGTTAAATTGGAGGCACTTTACCAGGCGGATCTCTAGTTCTTATTAAAATTACTTCGGCTCTCGCCCACCGGTTTCAGGGCAATATCGCAGGGAAAGTTGAGTATTTTATTTTTTTTGGCGATCGGTCGATCGGTCTTTACCGCTTATCCTCTACCACCAACCCCCCATGTGCAATCTTGATTTTGTGTCAATTAATTAATTGGTCAGCCCTGGGTTCTCATCCGTAAGCCCTCCGCCCTCATCCTTAAGACCTCAGTGGCGATCGGTAATCGATAGTTGACCATCGATAATTGCTAATAACTTATTGCTAATTTGCCGCTTTTATGATATAGAAAACTTTTAATTTAACTCTCTTAATCTAGTTAAAGTTAAGCAGCAAAAATAAACTTAAGCAGCCAAGAACTCTCAACAATACAACGCCCATCAAATTATTCCGGTACTCTCCAGCAAGCATCATTTTGGCATCTAGAGGATTACGCCTCATCAGGCCGGTTTCTCCTATAATTATTGGATTTGGTAGCGAAGCCTCTACGAAGCAACTGGGTTTTGCAGCCTCGCCGTGGGCCATTCCCGCTCAAAATGCCGATCGAGCTTGCAACTGTCACCAAAAACGAATTCTGCGCGCATACTACTTTTTGGAAAATTTTGCAATCTGTCTTGAGATTGATATATTTTGGCAAAACTCTTAGTATTGAGCCGAAAAAAAAAATCTCAATTCGCGAGATTTCCTCGAATCGAGAGAAAATTGTGCAATTAAAAATTAGAACAAATATTTACCCGGGCGAATTATCTAAATTTCTAATTACTCATCGGGAACTAAAATTAGAAGCGTGCAGTCGTTTAGTCAAGAGGTTCAAATCCTAAGTCAGGGAAGGATTTGTCAAAGCTGGGAGTGTTACAAAAGTTCAATACATCCAGCCAAGCTCGGAAAAAATGCAAGGGAAAAATTTGGGGGATACAGGTTTTGGGTAGTTATTTAGGAGTTGTCAGTTGCGAGTTTAAATTCAGCTAATTCACTGTAGAAATTACGTAGAGAATCTACAATCAGGGGCCCTTCGGCGCAGCTTACTGTAGAAAATACCGAGAACATCTCAAAGGCTCGGAGCTTCGGCGCAGCACTTACAGTGTAGGTTGCGGATCAATTAACTTTGGTACGCAATGGCAGAATATAAAACTCGTAACAGAGCGAAAAAAACCTTGCCGTTTAAGTGGCATCTATAATAGTAAGGATGAGGAAAACAGCTCCTCTAGCAGGCGAAAGCATGAAGTAAAAAAATCTTCTGCTGCCTCCTGTTTGCTGATAAATTGATTCTAAGAAGCTTACTTTTTTTGGGGAAATATCAACGATGGCAGACGAAATCTTGAAATTAGAAGAAACACCGGGAAAACTTTCTCCCGCTCAAGATGAAACACAAAATCCTGTCGGGGATTTAGACAAGAAGACCCCTGAAATTTCCGAAGAGGACTCAACCAAGTTAATTAATGACGCGATCAAAAGAGAGCTTGGCGGCAACTTGGCCGATGACTACCTAGTTACGACTTTTAACGACGTACCCGAAGAAGGTGCGGGCGACGACGATGACGATGACGATGATGACGATGATTTAGAGGATGACAGCGGCAGCGCTTTCCAGACCATCGGAGGTACGGAAGACGATGGTTTAGATGATGGCAGCGGCATCGAGCCCGGAACCGTCGTCGGTAGCGATGACGATGAGTTAATTGTCGCCACCGGCGATCAGGATAAGATATACGGCAAGAAAGGCAAGGACGAAATCAAAGGAAACCGTGGCAGAAAAAATAAAATCTTCGGCGGTAAAGATGACGATGATTGCGAGGGCGGCGATGACGACGATGAAGTAAGGGGCGATCGCGATAAAGACAAGGTTAAGGGCGGCGGCGGCAACGACAAGCTTAACGGCGGTAAAGACGACGATACCGTGATGGGCGGCAGCGGGAACGACACCTGCGAAGGCGATGACGGCGATGACTCGGCCCACGGCAACGAAGGAGATGATGACGTTAACGGCGGCGCCGGCAACGATACCGTCTACGGTGGCAAAGGCAACGACGATTGTGAGGGAGGCGAAGGCAATGATGCCGTCAGGGGCGATCGGGGCAACGACGATTGTGAGGGCGGCGCAGGCAACGATACCATTAACGGCGGCAAAGATAACGATACCGTTAGTGGCGATGACGGCAGCGACCAGTGTGAAGGCGACGACGGCGACGACAACGTTAGCGGCGGCGCCGGCAACGATACCGTGAGCGGCGGTGGCGACAGCGACCAGTGTGAAGGCGACGAGGGCGACGACAGCGTTAGCGGCGGCACCGGCAACGATACCGTGAGCGGCGGTGACGGCAGCGACCAGTGTGAAGGCGACGAGGGCGACGACAGCGTTAGCGGCGGCATCGGCGACGACAGCGTTAGCGGCGGTGACGGCAGCGACAACTGTGCAGGTGACGACGGCGACGATAGCGTTAGCGGCGGCATCGGCGACGACAGCGTTAGCGGCGGTGACGGCAGCGACAACTGTGCAGGTGACGACGGCGACGATAGCGTTAGCGGCGGTGCCGGCGACGATAGCGTGATGGGCGGTGCGGGCAACGATACCCTCGTTACTGGCGACGGCAACGACGTTTGCATGGGTGACGACGGCGACGACAGCGTTAGCGGCGGCGGCGACGGCGACGATACGCTGATGGGCGGCAACGGCAACGATACGCTGATGGGCGGTACTGGCAACCATACCTGTATAGGCGGTGCTGGAGAGGACGACTATGTCCTGAGTAACAGTAACGCTGGGGTAACTGCAGTCATCGCTGACTTCGAAGACGGCAGCGACCAGTTTCTGCTGTTTGGCGACTTGAACTTTAGCAGCTTGACCTTTATACAAATCGGTGTCAATACCGAAATTCGGGTCAATAACTTCGCGATCGCGCTATTGTTGAATGTCAACGCAACGCTTATTACTGCTGGCGACTTTTTGGGAGTTAATCCTCAAACTCCAACTCCAACTCCAACTCCAACTCCAACTCCAACTCCAACTCCGCCGATTTTTAACCCTCCGCAACTGGAAGTTAGTGAGACCCTGATTGCTGGTTCCAGCGGCCAGGAGCAAACTATTACTCCTGAGTTGTTGCGTGTTTCCGATACCGGGCAAGGTCCTGGCGGCATAACCTTCACGCTAACCGAGCTGCCCCCTGCTACAACCGGGCAACTATTTGTTAATGGAGTCGCCGTAACACAAACGGGCGTTACCTTCACTCAAGAAGACATTAACGCAGGCAGGGTAACTTTCAGAGCGGCAGTAGGTTTTGTCGGTGCGGCTACTTTTGGTTTTGAAGTTAGCAACGGCCAAAGAGCTCTCATCAACCAGCGTTTTAGCTTGAATATCGAGCAAAATTTGTTTAATTTTGCTGCGAATACAGCACCTCAAGTTATTGTCGGTTCTGCGACGCTGGATAACGACATCGAAGGTGGCAGTGGTGGCGATAACATTACAGGCGGTCAGGCCAACGACACAATCATCGGCGGCGACGGCAACGACACAATCATCGGCGGCGGTGGCAATGACGATATCGACGCCGACGATGATGATGACGATATCGACGGTGGCATCGGCGATGACACAGTAATAGGCGGTGCTGGGAATGACGTATTAACAGGAAATGAGGGCAATGACACGATCGAAGGTGGCACAGGAACCAATACTCTAATTGGTGGTGCTGGAAACGATCGCTTCCGTTACCTCATTTCCCGGCAACAGATTCAAACAGTTGTAGAAGCTGACTTTATTACTGACTTTAATGTCGATGACGATGTTTTAGAGTTCTCTAACGCAGCTTTTAGTCTCAACGCTTCTATCTTGACCAAAGTCGACATTACTGCTACTTCTACTGTTGGGTCGATCGGCAGCGGTAATTTTCTCGACTTCACCGCGGATATAACTGTTAACAGCATCGCGACTTTGCAACTTCGGTTTGCACAGTTGGGCGGCAACAACGACTCCCCTATTTTCTGTCAGTTTATAGATGCCGAGACCGGCCGTTTGGTGCTGGTATATGGTGTTGGGGCGCGCTTTGAACTTGTGGCCAGTTTCTCGCTGGAGGTTCGCCTGACAGTCAATAACTTTGTCTTCACGGGCCCGCCACTAAATATTCCTGTCGGTACTGCTGGCCCTGACAATTTCAATTTCGGCACTTTTCCGGTCCCAGTTAATTTCAATGCTTTAGCAGGCGATGACAACATTGTCGGCAGCAATTTTAACGATACCATCAACGGCGGCGACGGCAACGATACCATCACCGGCGGCCTCGGTTTGGATGTCATAAGCGGTGGCAGTGGTGCGGATCTGTTTGTTTACAGGACAACTACAGAAGGCGGCGATAAAATTTCCGACTTTACTGCTGGGGTAGACAAATTCGAGTTTAGCGCCAGCGCTTTCGGCAATTTGACTACGACTAACTTTGACGGTGTTAGCGGGGTTTCTCCTGACATTACTGGCAAAGAGTTAGTGATTTTCACAGGCGGCAGTTATGCCTCTTTGCAAGAGGCACAAGCTAAAGCCCTGGGCAATTCTACAACTGCTGGTTTCTTCGCCTTTACTAATGCGTCGAACGAAACAGAGTTGTATTTTGACTCGAACGGTACCGTAGCCGGTGGTTCTACCTTGATTGCGAATCTGGGTACTGCTGCTAGCAATCTGGGAACGGCGGACTTTGTATTCACAGGTACGATCGCCTCTCCTGATACTGGTACTACTACCAACTCAGGCAGCATTGTTGATTTAACTGCTGCTGGAAACACTTACCCAACCGACTTTAACAATTTCGGTTCAGGTGCTGGCGGTTACAACTTCACTACTCCTGTCTTGTTTACCGGAAATGCTGATGCTAACAGCGTCACTGGTACTGAGTTTGCTGACATCCTCAGCGGCGGCAGCGGTGCAGATGTTCTGACTGGCGGT
>NZ_JAUBSH010000053.1:19172-26029 GCF_036704705.1 Microcoleus sp. K1-B1
CCTTGATTGCGAATCTGGGTACTGCTGCTAGCAATCTGGGAACGGCGGACTTTGTATTTACAGGTACGATCGCCTCTTCTCCCACTGGTACGACTACGAGCTCCGGCAGCGTTGTCGATTTAATCACTAATCCCGGTACTTTCCCGACAAGCGGAGTTAACAACTTCGGTTCTGGTGTTGGCGGTTACAACTTCACCACTCCTGTCTTATTTACAGGAAGTGCGACAGCTAATAACGTCACCGGCACTGAGTTTGCTGACATCTTGAACGGCGGTTCTGGTGCCGACATTTTCGACGGCGGTTTAGGTAACGACAGCATCTCCGGTGGCGCTGGTAACGACAGTCTCTTCGGCGGTGGCGGTAGCGATACTCTCAACGGTGACGAGGGGAATGACACTTTAATCGGTGGTTTGGGAACCAATGTTCTCAACGGTGGTGCTGGTGCGGATCAGTTTATGTTCCTCGGAACTACTGCTGGCGGCGGGGATGTAATTACCAATTACAGCATTGCTGACGATCAAATTAGCATCTCCAACACTGGCTTTCAAATCGGAACCGGAGCTGCATTTGTGACTCAGAGTTTCTACGCTTACAGCAGCACAGTGTCTGATGTAACTGTGTTTGAAGCAAATTTAACCCAGCCGTCGTTCATTGCTCTCTACGACGGTTTGTCTACTAAACTGTATTACGATAGCAACGGTTCTACGGTTGGTGGTAACAGTTTGTTTGCCACTGTCGATGTCAATTTGGGACCGACCGGTAATACTGAATTGTTCTTGTTCTAAACGGCAAGAATCCTAATCGGGATATCGGTACGGTTAGGGACACGGCAAGCCGTGTTCCTACAATAAACAGGTAAGGACACAGTAATACTGTGTCCTTTTTTTTGGTAATTGTTAAACAATTTAGTCGCTCTTTTTTGGGTAGGGAAATGGCATTGCCAAGTCCTCTTTTGCGTTGTTGTCCAGGGTTAGAGTCGATCGCACTCGCGAGGGCAATTTCACCATCAAATCCGGTTGATTTTACCCGTTACCCGAAATCAGGACACGGCGCCGTGCTGTTTCCCTACAATTAATCGGGCCGTGGTTAAATTTCTATTCATTAATCCCTCTCCTGTGCAAGTACATCCCCTTTACTTTTCGATAGTAAATTGTCATAAATTTGATTTTAGCCAACAGCTTTTTTAACAATTAAGCGCAACAGCTAATGATAATTATTAATAAGCTTACGTTCAGAATTTATAATTTAATGGTAAGAGTGCAGCGGGCAATGCCCACCCTACAAATAAAGTCCTCGATTGTCCAAATCTAAAATCTATGAGTGCCCAATTCTGTACCCAAAATCCCTTGTCAGTCAGTTTCGCCGATGTGGAGGCGGCGGCAAATCGCTTGCAGGGCAGAGCTTTCAAGACGCCGGTGCTGACTTCGGAAACTTTCAACAAACGCACAAATTCTCAGGTATTTTTCAAGTGCGAAAACTTTCAGCGCACGGGTTCGTTTAAATTTCGGGGTGCTTGCAATGCTTTGATGCAGCTATCTGAAGCCGAAAAACAGCGGGGAGTGTTGACTTTTTCTTCGGGAAATCACGCGCAGGCGATCGCCCTTGCGGCACGGTTGCTAGAAATTCCTGCTACTGTTGTCATGCCTGCTGATGCGCCAAAAGTCAAGCAAGAAGCGACTCGCGGCTACGGTGCAGAGATTATTTTGTACGATCGCACTCAAGTTTCCCGCGAAGAGTTAGCCGCTAAAATTGGCGCAGAACGGAACTTGACAATTATTCCTCCTTATGATAATGCGTGGGTGATTGCGGGACAAGGTACGGCGGGGTTGGAATTAATCGCAGAAGTTGGGGAGTTGGATTTGCTGCTGGTTTGCTGCGGTGGCGGGGGTTTGCTTTCCGGGTGTGCGATCGCAGCAAAAACTTTGTCTCCCCAGTGTAAAGTAATAGGAGTAGAACCGGAGCAAGCAGACGATGCGACGCGATCGTTCCGCACGAAAACGCTGCAAACTGTTACTAACCCGGATACGATTGCTGATGGTGCGCGCACGCCATCTTTGGGAAAATTAACCTTTCCTTTGGTGCTGCATTATGTTGATGATATGGCAACTGTTTCAGAAGAGGCAATTCGCCAGACAATGTTTTTTATGTGGGAACGGATGAAGATAGTTGTCGAACCGACGGGAGTATTAGCAGCAGCAGCTTTGTTGTCAGGTGTTGTGAAGGCTAAAAATGCTCGAATTGGCGTGATTGTTAGTGGCGGAAATGTAGATTTGAGCGAAGTCTATCGACTTTTTCAGTGTAATTAAGTCTGCCACTTTGTTAGTTCGTCAGTCCGAAAGTCCGGCCGGGGTTTTAACCCCTGTCTAATAGCGAAAGTCCTCTAAAAATGACTGGAAAGCATTTTTTATTTTTATCTTTAGTCCACTGAAGTGGACTTGCTCTGTGAGACGGGGGTTAAAACCCCGGCGGACTTTCGGGCAAACGTCCAATATTCATATAAACGCAAAATATTAATATTGACAAATTTTACCAAAGTAAAGAGTGATCTGATAAAATGCTTTCACAACAAACTTCGATTTAATAGCACAATGTCTTCAGAAACAAACTCAGCGGCTCAATCTACAACTGGTGCAGATGCGATCGATGTTGCGATCGCCTCTGGAATCGACTTTGACGGCACTCCGATTCCGCAAGCAAAATTAGACCTCTACCAGCAAGTGATGGGATTAGAAGCCGGGAGACAGCGCAGTGGCGTGTCAAATACCATGCGATCGCGCATTGTCCGAATCGGTGTCAAACACATCGGACAAGAGGAACTCGATAAAATGCTGGTGGCGGCAAACTTTGCACCGCTGAAAGAGAAAGAAATCGCTTTTTATTACGGCGGTAAGTAAATAGCATTCATCTCACATCTTGCATCATAGTCAGCAACAGGCAAGATGCCTGTTCCACAAAGAGTGAATTTATGGTGGATGGTTTTTCTGAAAACTTTTTGTGGGGTGGGCATCTTGCCCGCCCAAAGAGTTAAGTTTTAATGCTAAAAAACTTACTTACTCTGGTTTCAAAGTGCGTTCCATCAGCGATAAAACAGCGTGTTCGGGAGTAATTTCCCCATTCAACAAGCGATAAACTTGACGAGAAACAGGAACTTCTATGCCGCGTTGATTAGCCAAATCAATCAACACATTTGTAGTATTAACCCCCTCAGCAGTGCTTTGCAATTCGTGCAAAATTTGCTCTAAAGATTTGCCTTCAGCCAATCCGAAACCAACCCGATAATTGCGCGATAAAGGACTGTTGCAAGTAGCGAGTAAATCTCCCAAACCAGACAAACCGTAAAAAGTTTCTGCGCGAGCTCCCAAACGAACTCCCACCCGAATCATTTCCGGCAAAGCGCGAGTCAGCAAAGCAGATTTAGCATTAGTTCCTAATTGTAAACCGTCGCAAACACCAGCGGCGATCGCAAATACATTTTTCAAAGTTCCACCTAACTCCGTCCCCAGCGGGTCTTCATTCACATAAACGCGAAAAATATCAGAACTGTAAATATTTTGCACTTGCTTGGCAGCAGCTAAATCCAAACTCGCCGCTACCGTTGCCGCCGGCAACCCCTGCTGAATTTCTTCCGAAAGATTGGGGCCAGAAAGTACCACAATTGAATTGTTAGGAAACGCATTTTGCCAAATTTGAGACGGAGTTCGCGTGCTCGCGGGATCTAAACCTTTGGTGACAGTAACTATAATTGTACTGGGACTTAACTCTAACGCAAGCAGTCGATCAACCGTTGCTCCAACTCCTTTCATCGAAACTGCAGAAACAACAACATCCGCACCCGTTATCACAGACTCTAGATTAACAGAACTGCGGCGCGACCACAAATTAACTCGATCGCCTTTTTTGCCTCCCAGACTTGCCAAGGCAGAACCCCAAGCACCTCCGCCTAATATTGTTAAGCTTGCCATAGAATTTAGTTTAATGAACTCAGATGTTACACCATTATCAAGAACGGGCTTCTAGCCCGTTCCACAAGAAGATTGAATTTTTTTGTGGAACAGGCCGAAAAGCCTGTTTCTGACATTAGTCCAAGAAGATTGAATTTTTTTGTGGAACAGGCCGAAAAGCCTGTTCCTGACATTAGTCCAAGATGTGAAATGAACAAAGAAACACAAACTCCCCTCCTACAAACGAGGCCGCAATCCATAATGACGGTAACGCCAATAATCTCGTAAAATGCGATCGTGATCGAAACATAATTCACGAGGAATCTGCCAAGATTCAAAAAATTGTAAACTTTTAGCATCGTCGGCGGCTTGAGGTTCGCCGGTTGCAGAAGCCAAGAATACAATACTAATAGTGTGTTGCCGCGCGTCGCGATTTGGGTCAGAATAAACGTAAAATTGCTCAATTAATTCTACATTCAAACTCGTTTCTTCTAAAGCTTCGCGTTTTGCCGCCGTTTCTACCGATTCCCCATAATCGACAAAGCCGCCGGGAATTGCCCAGCCGTAGGGAATATTGCGGCGTTCAATGAGTATGATCGGGCGATGGGGGCGATCGGCTAATTCGATGATAATATCTACTGTAGGAGCGGGATTTTTGTAAGTCATTTGCGAAGGAAGAAGGAAGGCACGAGACGGATTTTGACACGAATACACGGATTAATTTCAACTGGTTCGGAGTTCCTTCTTCCTGCTGAATTATGCTAAACCGCGAAGTGGTACGCGCTGCTTTTGCAAAACCTCTGCATACAGCTTTTCCAACTCAGTAATATTCTGACTGAGAGTGTATCGCTCCATCGCCCGTTGGCGTGCTTTTTGACCAAGCAGCATTCCCAACTCAGGATGATCGCAAAACAGCGGCAGCAAGGTTTGCAACTGACTTCGTACCCTCTGAGTGTTCAAAACTATCCCCGCGCCTTCCTCCAAGGCCTCGCCGTCAGCACCCGCATCGGTTGCCAAACAAGCTAAACCGCAGGCCATCGCTTCCAGCAGCGACAGCGACAGTCCCTCAACCAAAGAAGGCAAAATAAATACGTCAGCACCCCGCAGAATTTCGATCCGGCGTTCCTCCTCGGCAACAAATCCGAGCCACACAATGCCATCATCTTCGCCATAAAACAGTTGCAGCGAGGCCGCTAGGGGCCCGTCGCCTACGATCGCCAATACGTTCCTAGGGCCAAAATTGCACTGTTTCCAGGCCTTGAGCAGGGCTTCGACATTTTTCTCCTGGGCAATGCGGCCCTGGTAAACAAAAACTCGATCGGCCTTTAATTCCGACTTCAACCCCGAAGGGCCTGGAGAATATTTAACAGCATCCACGCCGTTGGGAATCACAGCCACCCGTTCCTGCGGCACTCCCAACTTCACCAATATGTCCCGCTGAATCTGAGAAAAAACGATCGTCGAGTCGTAGTTCGCCAAAAACGGAGCGTACAGTTGATACATCAGGTGTTGGGTTCCCGATGTCAAATTCCGCAATTTGCGATCAAACGGCGGGTGAAAAGTCGCCACCAGAGGCAAATTCAATTCTTGACAAATTTCCGGCAGCAGAAAATCTAGAGGTGAAAGCGTCAGGGAAGCGTGAACAACATCGGGTTTCAGCCGCCGCAGAGATTTCATCAGCACTGTGCGGGACTTGAGAGTGGGAATCGTATAAATTTGCGATTTGTAGTGACAGGGTAAAGAGACTTCGTTGCAACTCGCGGACGAAAGCGAATTGGTATATGAGGTTTGAGCAATTCCCTTTGCCCATGAACCATTTGCCATACTCCACCCCGTATTGTTCCTGTCCAGTGGGCCCGCTTCTTGGGCAAAGTGCAGGAAACTGACCTGGTATCCCCGGTCTAATAGTGCGTTGGTGACTTCCCTGGAGTAAGTGACGTTACCGCAAAAAGGTGATTTTTTTCCTAACCAAGCGATGTGCATTCCAGTAAATCAGAGTTTGTTATTTTATGGGAGTCGATCGACTTTGCTATTACTGCTACGGAGGCGTTGCTGAATACAGGTATGAATTCAAGATTTCGGAATTGCTAGAAGCCAAGTATGGTGAGTTTTGTAACTTCCGAGAAAAGTTGATTCATACCGTGAATCAGCAACGCCGGTTTCTATAATTGGCATATTTAGCCTTTCATACCGTAAATCAGCAACGCCGGAATTAATTCCCTGTCGGACTTTCTCAAAAAACCCGGTTTCTTCGCTACTTTTTCCAATTTGGAGTCACAGCTCATCCTTCGATTATGCAGCGCCAATCCTTGAGGTTATGGTTAGATAAAGAAATTGGTAACGGGAATAGAGCCAGCAGGAGGTAACGTCCCGGTGGTTGTTAATTTGATCACTAAATCGTTACTCGCCTGAAAACCAGCAGTAGCATCATTAATGACAAGGTAATTACCCGCAATCGAGGCATTTGTAGCCACAACTAAAGCAGCGCTATTAATTCCTAGAGCTTGGTTTCCGGCTAATCCTCCATTAGCATCGATAAACACTTGATTTACCAGAAGTTGTAAAGTGGTGGCAGTGCTATTATTGGCAGCACGGCTAAAGCTACTAGGGGCATTCATAGTGGCTCCACCTTGAGTCAACAAGTCGATTTTATCACTGCCGAGCGCAAAGTCGCTAACGCTATCCCTGGCGGATACAGAGGATTGTCCAAACTGGAAGAGGAAAGTATCTGCACCCGTACTACCCGTTAGAATATCTTGAGCGCCCCCCCCGTTGAGCCTATTATTAGCGGTGTTGCCGATGATTGTGTTGGCTAGAGTATTTCCGGTGCCGTTAATCGGTGCGCTGCCTCCTAAACGGAGGGTTTCAACGTTTGGACGTAAGGTGTGGGTCACGGTTGAGCGCACCTCGTCGGTT
>NZ_JAUBSH010000053.1:26129-26936 GCF_036704705.1 Microcoleus sp. K1-B1
GGCCATTGAGCGTATTATTGGCGGTGTTGCCGGTGATGACGTTGGCTAGAGTATTTCCGGTGCCGTTAATCAGTGCGCTGCCTCCTAAACGGAGGGTTTCAACGTTTGGACGTAAGGTGTGGGTCACGGTTGAGCGCACCTCGTCGGTTCCTTGAGCTGCAAGTTCAGTGACGATATCTCCGGCATTATCCACAATGTAGATATCGTTACCCAATCCGCCTCTAAGTTGGTCGGCTCCGCTAAGGCCATTGAGCGTATTATTGGCGGTGTTGCCGGTGATGACGTTGGCTAGAGTATTTCCGGTGCCGTTAATCAGTGCGGTGCCTGTTAAAGTCAGGTTTTCAACATTTGGACGTAAGGTGTGGGTGATGCCAGATTCCACTAAATCGGTTCCTTGAGCTGGAAGTTCAGTGACGACATCCCCTACATTATCCACAACGAAAATATCGTTACCCAATCCCCCTCTAAGTTGGTCGAGTCCGAGTCCTCCGTCTAAACGATCGTTATCGTCGCCACCATCTATGGTGTCGTTGCTGGCCAATCCATTGATGGTGTCGTTGCCGGCCAATCCATTGATGGTATCTGGATTGGGAGTTCCCGTTAAGTTATCAGGGCCAGGAGTGCCATTTATATTGGCGGGTGCAATATTAAGTTGAATCGAACCTGTATTAGAAATCCAACCATCAACAGCAATTTGATAGGTTGTCCCGGCTGTAGCATTCAGGCTAATCAGGCTAGTGTTATTCCCTCCCCCCTGATCATCGAAGTCAATCAGAGTGAGGTTATCAACCGCAGAACCAGTGAAAA